>NZ_CP017768.1:1792500-2092500 GCF_002813695.1 Methanobacterium subterraneum
AAATTGTTGGAAAAATATCAGTCCATGTGTGATGCCATGATAGACATGTACCAAAAAGCAGGCAAAATTGTAAAAGATGTTAGAGAACTGGCAGTTGATGAAGTTCATGAAGGAATGAAAGTTTTAAGTCTGATAAACCTCATTGAATCAGAAATTATTAAAAGAGGAGGTTTCCCAGCTTTTCCATGTAACATATCCATAAATGAGGTTACAGCCCATTACACCTCACCTCCCGGGGATGATACCCTCCTTAAAGAAGGAGATTTGGTGAAAATTGACTTAGGGGCCCATTTTGATGGTTTCATTGCTGATTCAGCTACTACTGTGATGATCGGATCAGGAGAAGGTCCTTACAAATCTGGAGAGAAAGTTTACACCCCTGAAAAACAGGTTGAAATGATTGAAACGGCTAAGCATGCCCTCGAAGTTGCCATTAGTAACATCAGACCCGGTGCTGAGCTGGGCAAAATTGGTGAAGCAGTGGAAGATTATGTAAAATCCCAGGGTTATTTAACCGTAGCCAATCTAACTGGTCACAGTATGGATCGATGGATTCTCCATTCAGGGTTATCTGTACCCAATATTAAGGAAAAAAATCATCATCAAATAGAAGAAGGGGATGTTCTTGCCATAGAACCTTTTATAACTGATGGTGTTGGTGTGGTTGGGGACATGAAAGATACTTTTATCTTCAGATTCCTCCGAGACCGACCTCTGCGCCTGGCTCCAGCCAGAAAGTTACTTGATCTGATAAAAATGAAGTATGCAAACCTTCCTTTTGCTCAGAGATGGTTAAAGGAAGAACCAGGTATACGTCAATTGAATCCAGCCATGAGGCAACTTATCTCTTCAAGGGCAATCTATCCTTACCATGTTCTCCGTGAGAAGAGTGGGGCTAGGGTGGCCCAGGCTGAACATACGGTTATTGTGGAAGGAGATGGATGTACCGTTATAACTGAATAGGTTATAACCGGACAAAAAAAAGTGGAAAGTTTAAAGGGATGATGGAAATTAGATCTATGGTGAGTTAAGATTTATTCACCAGTCAAATCCATCATTATCCCCGCCTTCGAAAGAATCACAGATATCATCAAAGGAATCAAAAACATCATCAAATGAGTCAATTATAAAATCATCTAATCCATCAAAAACGTCCATGTCAAATAGATCAAAGGAATCATCGTAATCAAACAAATCTTCTCTCTTTTTTGATGCATTTCTTCCACCCATTTTCATTCCAATCAAAAAAGAAACCGGATAAAGTAAGTAGGGATAGAATTTTGATGTTTTGGTCTTAACATTGGCTAGTCTATTTTTCAATGACAGCAGCTGATCCATGTCGTAGGGGAGAATGAATATATGCGTGCCGACTGCTGATAAAAAAGCTTTAGCTTTCTCTGGATTGGAATCTGCCCATTGGAACAAATTATCTGAATCCTTAAATATATCATTTATTCTATTTTTAATTCCCACACCAGATCCAGTTAGCTCATATTTTGCAGGAGATACTATACCCTTCTTCTTAACCAATAAAACATATCCTTTTTCAATTAAAATAGGCATTACAAAATCAGTTTTATACTTTGAAAATGAAGGGCCAGTTAAACGAGATTTAAACGGTTTTAACATTTTTTTGAAATATTTTTTGAGATCTAATTCAGGATTTTTACTTAAGGGTGAAGTAAATATTTCTTCATGGGGCTTGAGATCCGTGTCAAAGTTTTCTCCCTTTCCTATCTTTTGAACATTTTTAGTGGACAAAAACCTCTTTTCCTCGCGAGAATCGATTTTGATAACTTTACGTGCTAAAAGATCCTTCATTGTTAATTTTAACAATTCTTTTCCATGAGCATTATCAGTAGCTAAATTTGAAGAATCCAAATATAAGATCAAATACGATTCCGCGGGTGTTAATTCCAAAGATTTTTCTCCAGAGGAATTCATTTCCCCATTTAAGGATTGATCATCAGATTTTTTATCAATATTAAGCCCGCATTCACTGCAGAATTTAGCATTAATGGGGTTTCGAGCACCACACTCACCACAAAAAATCACATTTTCAGGAATTTTTTTCTGCAACATTTTTCCACCATTATATCTCACCTGCGTTAACCATTTAAAGATTATTATAAATAATTTGAAGATTACAAATAATTTAGGGATTTTTGGGTTTTAACAACCCCTTCCTCCTCTTCATTTTCGTGGAATATCTTAAAAGATTCTTCAAAAAAGTACTGGGCACTTTCAACATCATCCTGCTCCCGGTACACTAATCCTATGTGATAAAGGGCTTCAGCCATATTATGATAATCATTGTTCTTTTCAGAATATTCATAAGCAATTTTAAAATAAGCATATGCTTTCTCATAAACCCCCCTTCTGAGGCTTATCACACCTTTTGAAATCAGTTTAGGTGGCCTATTCTTTTTTTCTTTTGAATAAATGTTATAATACAACATCAGCATTCCTGCATAGGCTAGAAACAGCGCCCCACTAATTAAAAAAATCATTTCCATTATTACTCCCCTTTACTCCCTAATCTAGTATTATTCCCATTCCATTTTTAGTTTTTACCTACCCATTGATTATGACTTAATTTGTAGTCTGGAATATCATACAGGTTTAGGTTGAATGTAATTAATCTAAATAGATGTCCTAAATTCAATAAATACTGGAAAAGCTATGTATACAATCCAATAATTTATCCAAAAAAAATAGTAAAAATAGGGATGTTATCCCTATACGTTGGCTAATGGGTCTTCTTTTTCACCGCTGCCTTTGAAAGGTACAGGTAAGCCCATGGCTTTCCTTTCATCTATTACTTTCATGGCTTTGGTTTTCTTGTCGGTGGCCAGTTTTTCAAGTAGGCCTAAACCTGGTTTTACATCATCCATTGATTTGGTTTCAATAACTCCAGCTTCAACAGCCTGTTTGAATATAGTGTCACCGGCATCGGTTCTGACGAAGACTGTGGACCAGCCATCGGGTGTTCCCACTGAGCCAGTTGATACGTCAGCTAGTTCTGCCACGTAGTCTAGACAGATTTTACATCCGTTCTGTTCGTATCCGTGGGTTTCTTTGAGTGGTATGCTGAGTAATTCGTCAGCAGTTTGGATCCAGAATTTACCTTTACCGATATCCATTTTTTCCACTAGGTCAAAGTCAACTCCTGCTTTTTCTGATATGAAAGTTCTCAGAGACTCGTATGGGAAGTTTTCCATACAGAAAATACCCAACATTAGGGCGATTTTGTCTGCTAAGAATCTTACACCGAATGGGTAGGATTGCATTTTCCTGATTCCCATGCTCTGGCAGGGAATGGCTACTGTACCAACTTTTTCTAGACCGTACTGTCGGACTGCTTTTTTAAGCATCCAGACGTTTGGAGAGAAGGTGTATTTGGTTCCAGCGGCGGCCAGTATCTCATCTGAGGACATGGCTACCATTGGTTCTGGTTTCCACATGACGTCAGTTGGTCCGGCTACTACTGCACCATCGATGAGTTTTTCATCCAGGGCGTAGCAGAATAGACCAGATACTATTCCTCCGTCTTGGGCTATTTTTTGGATCTGTTTGTCAGTTGATCTTGCTGCAACAACTTCTTTGTAGGTTCCTAATACCATTTTTTCACCTCCTATAACCCTAAGTCCTGGTTGATCCTTTCAGCAGGCCACCAGCTTCGTGGGCACTGCACGTAGCAGATTCCACATTTAATACAACGGTCACTGTTCAGTTCTGGTCTTCCGTTGGTCATGCTTAGGGCTCTGGTCTGGCAGGCCATGGCACAGGTCCCACATCCTATACATAGGGCCTGGTTTACCACTTTGCTCTGCAGGTCACAGCCACACGCTTCGGTGTAACCAGCCAGGTCCATCATGGGCTGTAAGTAGTCCATGTCACCGTTTATGGCAGCTACAACTGTTTTAGCTATTATTTCCGGTGATGGCGGGCAGCCAGGTATGGCCAGGTCCACTTTTACCAGATCAGCTATTGGCACGAATGATTCGTGGTTTGGCTGTGCTTGCTGTCCTCCTCGTGAGTATCGGGTGAAACAACCAGTTGCTGCGCAGGACCCGAAGGCCACTACTAAGCCTGCTTTTTCCCGTACTTCCTTGAGTTCATGTAAACTGTGTTCATCTTGCAGACACACAGATCCTTCAACCAGGGCTATGTCCATTTCAGGCATTTCCCATAGGTCTACCAGGGTTTGTCCGTAAACTATATCCACCATTTCAGTTAGTAAAGGTGCGAGGATGTCGTAATTCTCGGTTAACGACATTCCATCTCCAGTACATCCACTCAGGTGAATGTATCCTATTCTTGGTTTAGCTTTTTCTTCAGCCACTTTTTCAACCTCCTCTTGTGAAGCGTTCTTGTCAGGTTTTGCCTCCATTCCAAAAAACGATTTAATGCGGGCTAATATTGACATCAACTAACCCCTTATTTCCTTTAATATCAGTTCAATGGCCTTGGGAATGGCATCTTCCACACTTTTGCTTAACCCCATTTCCACATCGGGGGCAGAGATATGTTCTGGCTTGCATCCAATTACCATAACTTCGCAGATATCCGCTAAATCATGTAATGGTTCGTTAACTGGCCAGGAATGCACGTTTTCGTAGGAACCTTTGGGAATTTCGTCAACACTGAATTTACGGACTGTTCCAGGTTCTGCATTAAACTGTACCACATCCACCACTATCATCTTCTTCCATTCTTCATGAGGCAGGCTGAAGACAAAGTGGGGGCCACCGGTACCGGCATCGATTAACATGACACTATCTGGTAAGGGGTTTTCCTTAGAGTATTCTCCAAGTGCTTTTATCACTTCTGGTCCGAATCCGTCATCCGCAAAAAGGATGTTTCCGCATCCGACCACTATTATCTCTGCGCTGTATGGCATGCTCCTCCCTAAATCCTGACCATCTCGTTTTTGAGAATGCTCCGGTCTTCGTCGTCTACTACGATCATGTGAGTCGCACAGGACAGACATGGGTCGTAGGCTCGGATAACATGAGGTCCGAATTCATGGTGGAATCCTTCGGTGGCTGGTCCCATAGTGGGTATGTTCCAGGTGGTTGGTACCAGACAGCTGTAGAACTGAGTTTTACCATCGGCAACTTGGGCCATGTGAACATCCATTCCACGTGGTCCTTCAATAGCACCGACTCCCAGTTTATTGGTCCCAGTTACATCAAAATCAGCCATTACTGGGGCAGATGTGTCCAGTTCACCCAAAATGTCTATACATTTGGATAGTGCTGTTTTCATTTCCACTGCTCTGGCTACGTGCTGGGCCACTACACCTCTTTCTTTGAAATCACCATAAGTGGCTAACCTAGCCCTTGGACCCACTTCCACATTTCTGCCATCGTAGAGAGGGATGGTTGAACAAGCTCTTTTGGCTACTTCAGGGTCATCGTACCAGCTTTCTGGCATTATTTCTGTGAATCTGTCTAAATCAAAGTTATCCCGGTTACCGTATAATACATCGGTGGCGAGTGTTGGTGCGTTTGTAACACCTAATCCTTCTGGGAATCCTTTGTCTGCAACTAAACCAATGATTAATTCGACATGTGCGTCTAATTTTGGTTTAAGTTGTTTACATCTTGCGTAAAGCCTTTTTCTTGCAACTTCACTTATGTTACTGGCCATTCCACCGATCCTAACATCGGAGGGGTGTATACCTTCTCCAGCAACCATATCCACTACCATCTGCACGGTTTTCCGAATCTCAGATACGGATTCAACTGCAGTGGTAAACAGGTTTTCTGGCACAACATCGGGAGCTATCAAAAACTGATGGATAGCGTGGCTGTTTATGTGATGCGCAGCAAGGGTAAGTTCTCTTAACTGTCTAGCTGCTTTTGGTATTTCTATACCCAATGAATCATCCATAGCTTCTACTGAAGCCAGGGTGTGAGGTATAGGACATACTCCACAGATCCTTTGCACCATTACTGGGGCAGTTTCTGGAGCTTTCCCTGTCACCATCTTTTCTAAACCTCTAACAGGAGTAATACTAAAGTATCGGCCTTTGGTTACTATTCCTTCATCATCTACTTCCATGACCAACTCTGCGTGTCCTTCCTGTCGTGAGGTTGGCGATATAACTATTTTTTCGCTCAAATGTATCACCTCTTAGTTTTTATAAGAACATCAATATCTCTAACTTTTAAATATTATTATAAGCTTTTCTTTAAAGATCAAAATGAAAAATATAAATAGCATTAAAAACTTAATTATAAACTCCTATACTTTAATCAGGAAATTGAAATAAAGCAGAGCGGTGTTTCTTTTTATTTGATTAAATATTATTGGATTTTAGACTATTAATGAAGCATGGAATATAATCTTCAAAATCTTAATATAAGATTAGATCATTATAATAGAACTAATAAGGAATATAGAAAATATAAATTCCTAAACTAAAAACAAAATATTGTGATATATCCAACCTAATACTAATAAAGAGGTGAGCTGATGATAGACTCCAAAATTCTGGTGTCCGTGGTGATAGTATTACTGATAGGTGTAGCTGCTGCAGGTTACCAGATATCCAACCAGACTCCAGGGCTATGGCAACCAGTGACGTCAACCAACCCCGATACAAGCCAACAAGCAAGTTCAGTCGCTGGATCTGATTCAGGGAACCAGCAAAGTTCTGCATCCAGTGTTTCAACATCTACCAGCCAGAAAACCAGTGCATCTGGAAGTGAAACTGTTAAAATATCAACTTCCGAAGCTAAAACCATTGCACAAAAATACATTCTGCAAGACGGGGCTACTGCCGGAACCCCTAAACTGATTACATCCGATGGTAAAAAGATTTATTTAGTGCCAGTGCTGATGAATGGTAATCAGGTGGGTGAAATCTACATTGATCCTGAGACTGGTGCGAATTTAGGAGGAGCAGGGGGTGCTCCCTGATGGTTAAAATGGTGGAAACTGAAGTAGAATGCTGTAAAATAATCTCAGAAGATGTTGAAAATGCAACGGTCATTGAAGGATCTCCTGAACTGGGCCTTATCGGTAATATAGTAGGATGGCTTCTGGTGGAAGAACTTAAAATGGAAAAAATTGGACATATTGAGTCTAAACATTTCCCCCCATTAGCAGTCCTCTACCGGGGAGTAGCCATACATCCTTTTAGAATTTACAATGCCGATGATCTGGTACTATTTCTATCCGACTTCGTGGTTCCACCAAATGTCACCTACGACATGACCAATGCCATTGTTGAATGGATGAAAAAGAATAACAGTAAAGAACTCATCACCCTAAATAGTATTGCTGTCCGGCAAAAAACCAATGGAGTTGCAGCAGCTGCTAACTCTCCAGAAGGTTTAAAACGGTTAGGAGAGCTTGATCTTCCCATACTTCCCTTTGGAAATATAAACGGATTATCAGGAACTCTTCTTACACGTAGTATTGCCAGTGACATTCCGGCCTCATGTCTGTTTGCCGAGGTCTTGAATCAGTATCCTGATCCACGTGCAGCTGCCAGTGTAGTGGATGTTTTAAATAGGATGGTGAACATAGAAGTTAACTCCGAGCCACTTTTGAAAGAAGCCGAAGAAATAGAGTCAAGACTTAAGGAACTTGCTCAGGCTGTTCAAGGCGAAGGAGAATCACCTGCATACAGTTAAATTCATACGGGCCCGTAGCCTAGTTGGATAGGGCGTCGGACTTCTAATCCGAAGGTCCCGGGTTCAAATCCCGGCGGGTCCGTTACTTGTACCCTTTTTTAATTGAATACCCCGAGAGGTAGGATATTGTAAAAGTACTGAGGAATATAGAATAAAAATAATAATTAATTAGTATTTCTTTAATAATGAATGTGGGCCCGTAGCCTAGCCAGGATAGGGCATCAGACTCCTAATCTGAGGGTCCCGGGTTCAAATCCCGGCGGGTCCGTTTAATTTAATCTTTTAATTTTGTTTCCAATTATATAATAACTTTTTTAGGTCTGTTTTTACACTAAAGTTCTATAAATTAATGAGATAAATACTGATTCTGTAGATACACTAATTATATCCATTCCAGGGTTAATTAAATTCAAATATTCACTGCCCCAAAAAAAGTTGAAAAATAAAAATGTGGATAAAAATCAAGCAGAAATTTGAAAAAAAAAATTATTTTGCAGGGCTTCGGTTTAAAAATTGCGTCATGAAACTCACTAAGACAAAACCGGCAATAATTATTCCTAAAATCACCCAAGAGTATTCCATAGCTAAACTCATCTATAAACACCTCAAATTTTCCTTTTTTATTCTGGCAATGCTTATATTATTATTAATTTATAAAATTACTCCAACAATTCTGACTACCTATAGAATTGGATACTCACTCAGATTATAAAAACTTTTTCAATTCACGGGACTGTAAAGTTATTGGGTGTTGATATTTTTTCCATGTTTAGCTGTCCATTTTTTCATTTTTTGGTTTAGGTAGCTGAGTATTCCTTTTATTGTTTTGTAAATTTTCTTTATTTGGTTGGGGTCTGTTTGTCTGTAGTAATTTTCTACTTTGTTGGATGTTCGTTGTATGAATGGGCTTCTCATGAAGTGTGTGAGTCTTTGAAAGTCTGGAAGTATCTTTTTAGTGAGGTATCGTTGTAAAACTTTTGGAATATCTTTGAATTTGTCCAGTAGTGTTTCTAGTCTGTTTATTGATGTTTCTTCGTTGTATGTGCGGAATATGTTTTTTATGTCGGTGAAATAAAGGCATAATGTTATTTTTTCACGTTTGGAGACATTTTTGGACTTTAATATTTTGTGTACACTGTTTCCTATCATTTTAAATAGGTGAAATATGCATAATTGGTGTTTCACACCAATTTTGTCCATTATTCTTTTGTATCTTCGGAAATGATCGGTTGTAATTGCTATCAGTGGTTGATTTTTTGTGGATTCTTCAATAAATCTTTTTATGGTTTCTGTAGTTCTTTTAGGAGCTATTTCTTCTGCTATTGGTATGTTGAGTATGGTGTCGTATAATGTTAAACGGTAGTGTCTTTTACCGTTAAGTCGAATATACTGCTCATCATACGCGTAGTAACCTGAATAAAGTGTTATTGTGTTGGTTATTCGTTTTTCAACTTCTATGGTTTGCCATTTTTTAATGGTTGTGTGTGATGGTGAGTTTCCAAAGAACGTTTGAAAGTCTTCCCCCAATTTACGCAGCGAACGATAGCCTGTTTGAATCAAAGACTCTAATTTATCACTGTAAATATTAACGTATCTGTGATGAGGTTTTATAACTGAATCTAAGCTTGTTGTGAACTTTTTACTGCAACTTTTACATTTATATCGTCGCAAATAAATTTTTTGAGGTCCTGAATCAGCCAATATGGGGTTTCTTTCATGATATTCCTGTTTAATCACATGATTTGAATTACAATTAGGACAAATTGGGTTTAAATATTCGAAATGATTGTTTGAAAGTAAATTCAGGTTTTTATTCACGTTTCGAGTGATTTCAGACCTTTGAAATCTTCGTGTTAAAACTTCATCAAATTTTGGTTTTTCCACAACAAAATCGAAAAGATTAAGTTGCATGGACGCAATACTAGAACTGAGAGTAGTTATAATTTCATTAGGCATGTTATTATATCTATTCTCACTTTATACTTAATTTTAACGGTTTATAACTGGAATTTGATTTAAATCTGAAGTTTTTTAAATTTTTGTGAAATTTGCTTCAACACCCAAAAACTTTACAGCCACCAATTCACCATGGGATTATAATTCAAGTGGGATCAATATTCTTAAGAAAAATGCATTCTACAAGGTTATAAGAAAGCATCCAAGGTGGAGTTTTCATTAAAAACTAATTCCCCGTATTTTCCCCCACCGCCTACCTTTATTTGGAGTGTTTTATCCCGGAATGCCTTTATTCTGCGGGTGAGTTCCGAATCTATTTCCACCATCTCCTCTAGGGGTGCATCGATTAGTACTGATATTTCATCACCAAATTTTAGAATGAGTTCCTGCCATTTCCTCTGGACAAATTTGGTGGTAACTCCTTTACTGTGGGTTAGGCTGATGATTTCAGCCAGGGGCATGATATGGATATATGGGGGTCTGTGTGGGGGGTGGTGTGGTTCGTCCCAGGTGGCCAGTTCCTCCACCCGGTAGTCAACACCTTTTTTTATGGTGCCACCACAGGGACATTTCATGTTCATCTTCAGGGCTTCTTCAGGATGGAACTGCTGGTAACATTTGGTACAGGCAGTGTGATGATACTTACCCAGTCGGGGGTCAAAGCCATAGTTTGCTGTGATCTTCTTATGAGCAATTGCCCTGGCCAGGGCAGGGAAGCTTAAATTTTTGACGTCAATTTCATTAAACTCACGTCCCAACCGGTGGGGCCATGGAGAATGGGCATCGGAGTTGGTGAGGAAGGGCAGCTCCTGCAATTCCTCAATGCGATCCGCCATATTGGTATCTGCTGAGAGTCCCAGTTCCACAAAATCGGGTGTTTCACTGTAACAGTCCTGGATACTATTGTATTCTTTGTAGATACTGGTCCAGGGTGTGAATGCATGTGATGGTCCCATTATACAACCGTTTGCAAGGGCCAGTTCCTGTATCTCAGCACCGTTCATGCGCACCCTCGGCCTTCCATCGGAATCAAGATTGCCTTTAAGTTTTTTCCGCATTTGGTAGGCTGCGTCCAGAGAAGGGAGAATGATAAGGTGGTGGACTCTTTTAGAATCTTCCACCTCCGAGGTTAGAATGAGTTTGGTTTCCGGATTTTTGGATTGATCCCCTGGAATTTCCTCCTGAAGAAATTCATTGTGCATGCTTTTGGTTTCCTTAATCCTGAAAACCCCTTCAGTTGCTTCTTCAGTGGCCTCCTCTATCATGTTAAGCCATCCCTGATGAAAACCATCCCCGGTGGCAACTAAATGTAATCCTTTAAGACTTCCCTGAGAAGATAATAGCTCAGGAGTCATGTTTTTAGAAGTAGCCATGGAGTAACGGCCATGAATATGCAGATCAGCCCTTATGATCATGTTTTTGCACCTTTTTTAAATAAAATACCCCATTAAATATAATTTTTTTTAAACAAAATGTTAAAATAAAGATTAAAATAAAAAAAATAAAGCAATATAATAGGATTAACCTATATATCGCAGGTCTTCTTCCCCAGGAACAATGTTCATCCTTTCTGCCATTTCTCTTTCCATTTGCTGGGCTTTACTGATCATTTTCCGGGTTTCTTCAGCCCTTTCTTCCAGTTTTGCCACATCTAACTCTATTTTCAATAGTTCCAAGAGCACGGTGAGTACAGCTTTGGATGCATCGGCATCAATGAAGTATCCTGGTGTTTCACCCATTAAACAAACACCATTCATACCTCTGGAAATTCCCAGGCCCAGAATTAGACCTGATGCACCTATTATTCCACCATCCGCGGATCTTAAGGTTACTTCATGTTCTTTGAGCATTTCAGCTAGTTCTTTGTTGGTAGCTGCTCCGAAGACCTTTGGGTTTTCCACAGGTTGACCTGTTCCCAGACCGCCAAGGGTATATATTTCTTTAACACCGTATTTGTCAACGAAATCGAGTATAGACCCACATACATCATATTGACCTTCTGGACTAAGTCCTTGAGTGTTTCCTCCCAGGAAAATGAAGTCTCTTTCATCTTCACCCTGGCTTTTGAGGTAGTAAAACTCGTTTTTCATAGGCTCGATCAGCCCATCTTCATCTACGAAAACCTGTGGTGGGAATGATGGTGAGTAAAGTTCTGCGAATTTTTCTGCCCCCAGTTCGTGTATGATGTGTTCGGCAACCAGTTTGCCAACATGACCTATCCCTGGTAGGGCTTCAATAAATATGGGATCATCAAGATCCACTTCTTTAATCAGTTCTATGAAGGTTTCCTTCATCTAAAACACTCCTACATAACTAATAAAGGATTCTTATGAATAAGAATTAATAAAATATAAGACAATGCGTTCCTGAATGGAATGTGCCTAAGATTGGCTGATTTGTTTTTTGAGTATTCTCCGGTATTTACCGTATTTATCCTCAGGAGAATAGCGGGGAGGGTATACAACTTCTAGTTCTCCTCCGCAGTGTGGGCACTGATCTTTAAGGGTGTATTCCCTGCAGGAACTGCACCTTCTCATTTTCATCTTCATTCTAATTCCCGGTGGAACTCGCCCTCGCCACCAGCCTCTAGAACAGTTGCAATGGCTTCATCTGCAGCTTCTTTGAGAATGGTTTCAGCGGTGATGTAATCCGCGGATTTGACCAGTAACCGGTAGCGTGGTGCACCAACACATTGCACAGTAATGTTATCCTTATTAATTGATTTAAGGGCTGTGCGTATGATTTCCACTCCGTCTGGAGCATAGGAAGTAAGATCCACGTATCCAGTGATCTGTACTTCTGGAGGGGAGATGTTCTTCTGGGCTACTTTTGTTATGGCGTTTGCCCATGCTTCGTCCATTCCCCTTTCTATGAGGGAGTCTGCTCCTTCTTCAGCAGATATTTCAAATGCACCGTATAGGTCTCCGAATTCATCCATCATGGCGTAGCCTACTTCATCGTAAGCTGCATCCAGATCCTTGTCTATGCTTTTTGCTGCAAATTCAAGGAGTTTCTCTGCTTTTTGTTCGATTTTCCATTGCTGGATCTTACGGGTTCTTTGATCTTCCCTGATCCTTTTCATGGAAACGTCAACATGGCCCTTTTTGGGGTTAACACGGAGTACCCGGGCAACAATCTTCTGATTTTCCCGTACGTGGTCCCGAATGTTTTTCACCCATCCGGCAGATACCTCGGAGATGTGTATGAAAGCTTCTTCTCCAGGGTATTCTTCCAATTTGGCGAATGCGCCGTAATTAAGGACCTTATGCACGGTGGCCACGATCAAGTCACCTTCTTGTGGCCACTTATGCTTCATTCTTACCATTAAAACACCTTAGTCCAGGACTTCGATTATTTGGGCTACAACTTCAGATCTTCCGCCCTTAGATTTTACCAGAGATTTACCACAGATTATGCACTCCACTTTGGAGGCAGCATGATCGAAAACAACTTGTTGGTTGCCGCAGTCTCCACATTTGACTCTTAAAAAGTTACTTTTACTTTTTGACATTGTTATACACCTACTGCTGGATGAACTCTACTTTCCCAGCACGGAATGTTGAGCGTTTTATGTGAGATTTACCGCATTCTTTGCACTTGTATCTTAAGTCCAGTTTTTTGGTTGGTTTGTTACCTGATGGTAATGGTCGAGGGTATCCACGGTAACCGCTGGTTACACGTCTGAATTGCCTTTGACCCCATTTTAGTTCGCTGGCTTTTCTTCTTTTTGATTCTAATACTGTGTGAACTGTGTGTTTCTTGCAATTTGGACAGTAAGTTTTCCTTTCTTTAGGAATCTTCATATAATCACCTCTTTGGCTGTAAAAATAAGTCATGTGACCTGTAAAATTGATTAATGGTCCTCGGACTATTATAAAAAGCCTGACTCTATATCTCGCTATTTATATTTCACTGTTTATTTATACCTTTGGATGGACTTACCCTTTTGGTTTTTGATAAGTATGCGGGCATTAGGTTCAGGCATGGTAATGATGTCACCAGGATAAAATGGGCCGTAAACCTTGCTATCCACCCCCATGATGGAAGGCAATTCGTCCAAAATCATTAAAACCTCTGTGGACATCTTATGAGTACTAGAATTATCTTTGAATGATTCTGCTAAAACAACGTCACCAGAGGGAGGCTGAATTTCTTCAGATTCATTTTTAAAATTATCTGAAATACTAGAACTATTTTTTGAATCCCCAGTTATTTTTTTTCCTAAAGAAATTCCGTCTGATTTTTTTGAACCATCATTGGACAGTTCTTTATCATTGGACAGTTCTCTGCCAAACTGCCGGTATATTTCATCCTGGATCTCAGGAGGAATTTCATCCACGGCAGGGCTTATTTCTGCAGATTTTCCAGGTTTTTCTGGAATTAAAGGATCTTTAGGGAGTTCATCATAATTTATGGCCTTTTCACTTACCTTGCTCGGCTCATCAATTTGAATATCGGCCTTAGGTACTTTAATATCATTTTCATGAGTTTTAGAAGCCCTAAGCGGATTAAATGAACCTGATTTAATATCTTTGGAGTAAGATATAAGTGGAGACCTCATTTCTTCCCGGTAAGTGGTTAGGGACTGATAAATCTCCCTATAAAGATTTTCTTCCTCAGGAGTAGAATTTGAGGGAATTTTAGGCCTTTTATCACCTTTAGAATCTTTAAACAGGTGGTATGAACGCTGTGCATTCATTACTGCGCTGTTAGTTATTTTATACTCTCTCCTCTCACATATTTCAACTACTATCCTCTGAGCATCACGGAGAAGATAGGATTCAAATGAAAATGGATTACTATCTATCCTTTTCATCAATCGGTTGAAATAGTTGGAGATTTGTTGGTAGAAATCATTCCCAACCGGAGATAAACTACTTAGACTCCGTTCCTTTTTTTGGATCTCCCTCAAATTCTGGAAAAATTCATCCAACCCTATTCCTCACTTATTCCTCACTCTCTATCCTTGGAGCTAGAAGGAAACTCAATTCACCCTCATCAGAAGCCATTTTCAGGGCAAGATTAAGAGGCATGTCATTTCCAAGTCGTAGGACAGCAGATTCTGAGAATTTATCAGCTTTTAACATTTCTTTAACTTTTTCAAGGGAAAATATGGATCTTGCAGATTCTTCTATTCTTTCCCCGTGTAAGTACTCAATTTTAGCATCCCCAAATTCTCCTTCTGCAGATGCTTCAAATTTTTCCCCATCCACATGGAGAGCAATTTTATCAGAAACTATTCCTATATCCTGAATGGAGTCCTTAAGAAGTGAAAAGGGTACTTCGAATTCCGTAGGATATTCAAGCTGTGGAGGGCTTGGTGCTTCGTATTCTATGTCTATGAGACGAATCTTGAATTTTCTGCGGGCTTCACCCTCAAATGATATGATCAGGTTACCTTCATCCACAGTAAGCTCAACCATGTCCTCTGATTTAGCCCTTTTTAAGACTTTCATCAGTTCCTCGGTGTCCACGTTGATCTTCATGGGCTCGCCACACTGATATTCATCGAATACTCCCTTCTTGAGCTCCAAATGGACGAAAGTGATATGACTGCGGTCAAGAGCATCCAGACTTAAGCCCTCTTCATCGGCCTGCATCTGCACTTCATCTACAATGGATGATATGGCATCAAAACTGGTCTTCAAAATATTGGAATCACTTAAAACTGCCTTGAACATGTACATCCTCCTTAATTACTTTTTATCCTTCTCCTCTATATTATCCTTTTGTTTGTCTTTCTTATCTTTTGAGTTATCCTTGGAATCAGAGTCTTCAGCCACTTCCAGTTCACTGTGTATGCTTTTTAGGAAACTTCCCTCCAAAAGTCGGCTGGCAAAGATACCTGCGATAATCAAGACCCCCATCAATATTAAAAATGCAGAGATCACTGCTCTTTCACCAAATATCACATTATCTGCCACCCGTATTGTGGAGCCAAGAAGGTATACTATTCCAGCTATGATGAAAACCGTGCCTATTACCGCTCCACCAATTCTGATGGCCTGTTCTTTATTGGACCTGAGCTTCCGGTAAAAGTTGAATTTCATGAGTTCCTGG
This sequence comes from Methanobacterium subterraneum, assembly GCF_002813695.1. Classification (NCBI taxonomy): domain Archaea; kingdom Methanobacteriati; phylum Methanobacteriota; class Methanobacteria; order Methanobacteriales; family Methanobacteriaceae; genus Methanobacterium; species Methanobacterium subterraneum. The sequence goes on from NZ_CP017768.1 coordinate 1,808,166, forward strand.
CTGAAATGGAATTCATGTGACTCTGAATCCTTAATATTTTTTTCTTTATTCTCTCTTTTCCCCTGAGGTTTTTGATCACTTGGAGACGAAACATGGGCAGAAGATTTCGGACTAATATCACCCCCTGCCAAAAAGTCTCTGAAACGCCGTTTTTCACCTTTATCATTAGAAGTGTTATTCTGACTAGTTTTAGGCTCCTGAGACTCATTAAACTCATCTGATCCAGTGGGTGCATCAGATTCATTAGCTGAGGAGGAGATTTGAGATACCTTAGATTGGTCAATTTCAGAGATTTCCTGGTTTTGACTTCCCTTTTTGGGTTCTCCTTCCAATTTAAACATCTCCAATTCAATAAGATTTAATCGTACTCTCTCCAAGTTTGTCCACACTTTGTGCATCTTAAAAACCTGGTTTCAGATTCATCAGCCCTTCTGGTTTGTTGTAACCACCAAAATGCCTCTCGATTGCCGCATTTAGGGCATAATGCCTTAGTGGTGGGCAGGGTCTTAATATCATCCCCAGTTACTATTACATTCTCCTTGGGGGCTACTTTCTCGGAAACCTCATACTCACTTAGAGATTCTTTAGTTATCTTTTTTTGGTAACCGCATGAACATTCAAAACAGTCACCTTTAGGGAACAGTACTGTCCCACATTTAGGGCAAAACTTCATTTAAATCCTCCTAATAAGATTTAACATAATATATAACTTTAATTCATTTAATCCTATTATTTACATGTTTAACTTATGATTTTGGAAATTTGTTAGTTAGTGATGATCATTAATACAGACTCGTTTATTATGATTTTAGTATTATAATTTAATTTTTCCCCTTTTATGAAATTCTTTTTATCGCATCTTTTAATATTTTATTATGATCAAAGGCTAAATTCATCTCCATAGCCTCATTAACAGTGAAGCATGCAACTTCAGTTGCGTCAGTATCTGCTTTAAGCATACCTTCAGTTTTAATGGCCAGGAAACATACCGTAACCAAGTGCCCCCTGGGATCCCTTGCAGGATCCGAATAAACTCCCAATAAATCTTGAATTTCGATTTTTGCACCTGTTTCTTCCTTAACTTCCCTTATAACTGCTTCCTCAACTGTTTCACCATATTCAACGAAACCGCCAGGTAAAGCCCATGAACCTTTATAAGGAGAGTTTTTACGCTTTATGAATATTATTTTCCCCTTAATGGTATTTATTACTGCATCAACAGTTAATAGAGGATGTTTATATCTTGTAATAGATATGCACGCACCTTCATTGTTAAGATTGTCCTGCCAGTTGTGTGTTGGAGAAAGGCATGTTTATGCCCCTCCCAGAAATCTTGTATTAAGCATTTCCTTTGGATTCCCCAGTAATTACACCAGCAGCTATAATATGTGCTGCCCTAATGGGTTCGGGTATTGCACTCCGGGTTGCAGAAAGTTTCACGATCTCGCGAGCATCTTCCGGACTGATACCACACAGCTGCATGTAGATAAACTCCTGGTTGGCATGAACTTTATAGATCTCCCCGGCATCAAGAATATGATTCCAACGTTCTTCCCAATCTGGAAATTTTTTCAAAGCTTTTTTTATACGTGGTAAGTCAGGATATTTACGCATGATGACTATAACTGGTACTTCTGTTTCATGGAATATCTTCTGGATATTAACCACGTTAAATCCACCTAGGGTGATGCCATCTAACATCATTACCCCTAGCTGTTCCAGATGCCGGGAGCCATTAACCATACGAATTAAAGATGTAGTGGCATCAGTGCCATCCACCGTTATATGGGTGCGAAGAACCCCATCCAGCCATTTTCCTGCCCGGAAGAGAGTTCCAATAACCATGACTTGTTCCCGGCTGTGGGGAACAAATGGAGCATCGTCCAAACCCAGAATTCTTATTTCTGGTTTGATGTTTCTGAATTTCTTGATGTTTTTCAAGATTTCCAGATCACTTCTTCTTTTTGGTGGTTTTCTTGGTGCTTTTTTTAGCAGTTTTTTTGGTCTGCTTTTTGGCTTTCTTTCCTTTAGTTTTTCCATCACCATCAGATTCTATGAGCTCTTTAAATTCATCACATCTGGATTTAAGAGTTTCAGCAGCGTTTTTTAGGGATTTTTTAGGATTTTTAGCCCTTATGTAGAGCTTTGGCTCCCCGATAATAGGGTGATCTATTACATATGCTGCTGCTTCCACATCCTTATCTTCCATAAGGGCCTTTCGCAGAGCATTACAGAGCGTGTGGGTCTCTCCTGTTATTTCTATCTCTAATTCATTCCTTTTGTCAGTTATAATCTTCATTTTATCCCCCGTAATTTGAAGAGATGTTTCTAGTCTCTTTTCTACCGCAGTTAGGGCATTTAACTTCTTTTTTACCAATCTTTTTCATGAAATGTCGGCAGTTGGTACACATGGCCTTTAAAACGCCCAGTTCATTTTCAGCAGTGGTGAGATCAGCGTTGTCCACTCCCATTACCTTAGTGACTCGGGCCTGTATAAGATCTCCAATATGGAAATCATCAGTGAGTTTGTCCACGTATCCCTTTCTTGCCTGAGAAATGTGTATGGCGCCCAGGAAAGTGATGGGTAGACTTCTTTTACTGTCTTTAATTCCATCTACATCTACTAGTGCTCTTTGTCCTCTAACTTCTCTTATCTGCCCTAAAACTACGTCCCCTTTTTTTAATATTACAGGGGATTTGGTTTTGGGAATTATGGATATTTTTTTGTTTTCCTGATCTATGGTTACTGTTCCCGCCACCAGGGACCTGATTTCACCATGGTCGTCATAGGTCCATTCAGACGGGAGAAACTCCTCAGTGACTCCTAAAGCGTCACCAGGAAGAACGAAATCTCCGTTTTTTGCTTTCATCTAATTCACCTCATTTTAAAAAACAAGCGTACTCTAATTATTCACATGCTTTGCTTTCAATGATATATTCATAATTACGATTGAATACTTATTTTACCATGAAAACACTTGAAAACCTTTATTCATAACTTTAACATTGATTAATGAATTTTTAAGCGTTCCAGACGAATTTATAAAATTTTAATGATTTATAATGTAGTGTATGATATGATATAATTCTAATTGAATTCATGATGAGTTTATTATGATTCTAAATTTTTGAATAATATCTGATAAAAATCAGATTTATGAATTAGGTGATGATCAATGAATGCGATAAATTATACTGTGAGATTAAATCAGTGTGAACAATAATTTTTTTTATGTTTATGAAATTAAAATGTGATTGTAATGGTTATTATTCCAATATCGAAATCATCTAACCGAAGAAAGATAGGTGATAATATTTTCTTATATATTTACATTATTAATATTTGTTGAATACTGTGTTTAGCTTATGAATTAATAATTATATGACCTTAGTATTTAATCTCATCCATCTCGTAATCTTCCCATTCTCTCCTCCCCAGAACAATCTCCAGTTCCTGAGGAGTTAAAAGAGGTTTTTTATACATTTTAGAATCATCAATAGCTATTCTAGGGCAAGCAGTTACTATAAATGCATCTAAGTCCATGTATGGCAGTAAACTGGGAGGGTTTATTTCATTCATGAATATAAGATAAGCTTCCTTACCTTCATTATATATCATCTTCTTTAAATCTTTTGCCAGCTCCCAACGGCACTGACCCTCCTTGGAGGAGATGAGTATTCCGAATTTATTAGCCTCTTTAGCCCGGGTTATGCGGGCGAATCTTATTCTGAGAATTCTGTCGGTGAATTCATCAATATTTCGTGCCTGGTTAAGGTAGGGGTCGGCTATGATTACTGGTTTTTGGGTGGAGAGTTTTATTCCCAGTGGGTGGAAGTTGCCACTACCCATATAAAGAAACGCATCCACTGGCAGATCCTGAACTGATGAAAAATTACATCCCAATACTTGGCCCGGTAGTGTACCGACACCAGCCTTCATGAGAACTTCCATGCCATTTTCCTCCAGGAAATGGGCCGCGTCCTCTAAAAAATGCAGATGCTGAGTGGTGGTCACCAGACCAATTTTCTTCTTTCCCTCCAGAAACTTCAGAGCTTCTTTCAAAATCTCCATGGACTCCAATTGATAATGGGCTTCAACAAAAAGTGTGGGAACTTTATAATCAATGGGGAGGGGCGTATGTCCAAAATGTACCAGTAAGTCCACCATACCTTCCATCACATTATCCGAGAGATCACATGCCCCATAACAGGGATCACCAGATATTAAAACCATAGCCCCGGTTTCATCTTCTATTTTGTGGGCTAATTCAGTTGCATGAACTTTAAGACCTTCAGGGAATTGTAAACCAACAATTTTGGCCCCTTGTTCCCTGATTTTATTCAGTATCTGGTGGATGTTGAATTGATAATTAGTCATAATACCCTTGAATTATCCGGTTAAATTTTAATTTTATCCTCTAAATACATTTTTAGATTAATATTTTTTATGAGCATTGATTATTCCTTTTTAAATTAGTTTCTTTCAAATTAATACTTAAATTAATCTAAAATCTTCATCCAAGCTCTTATTAGATTAATCCTGTTGACCTGCAGTGATTTTTTCCACCACCACTTTACCCTGGATGACATTGGCCCGTACCAGGGTGTTAACCTTAATTCCAGTTTCGTTCTCCACGAATTTTCGACCGTCACCCTTTTCGATGATGGCCATTACATCCACGATCTCTGTATCTATGCGTTTGAGGGCTTTGATCACCGCAGTCATGGTCCCCCCGGTGCTGACTACGTCATCCACCAGGAAAACACGATCGCCCTTGCTTAGGCCGTTGACGTATAATTCACCTTCACTGTATCCTGTTGTTTGGTGTACTGCAATTTCTCCTTCCAATCCATAGGAACGTTTTCTTACCACCACAAAGGGAATGTTGGTGAGGAGGGAGATGGCTGTTGCCAGGTGGATGCCCATGGCTTCCACACAGACAATTATATCCACATCCATGTTTCCAAATTGGGAAGCCGCTTCTGCTACTTCTTGCAGGATTTCAGCTTCAACCAGAGGCACTCCATCGGTTATGGGATGTACAAAATAATCGTATTCGCCTTTTTTCACGACTGGGGCTTCAACAAGACTTTTAACTAGCTTTTCCAGCATTAGATCACCTTGATTAAGAGATTATATAATGGGACTTCACCTACGGGGCTTTACCCAAAAGAATAGGTTGAGATAACCCATTGTTTTAGTGCATGTATTAATTATAATATATCATGTTCCCTGATTATTTTTAGTATATTAATATAATAACTCTATGAATTTGCATGGTTTAAGTACGGTGTGATGAGAATACCCAATCCAAAATTATTTTATATAATATTAAATTTAGATGAGTAAACAAGTAGAATTTTTTATTAGAAATTTTAAGAATATATAAAAATATTAGAGGTAGCTTACTGATTTTTCGCTGAATGGAAAAAAGCTTACCTCCTGAATCAAACACATCAAAAATAGTTTAACCTGTAAATTAAATTGATTGGGATAAAGACCTGGTGATGAGATCATGTTAGGTAACCTGGGTAAAAATCTGACCAAAACCATGAAGAAATTGGCCGGAATGACCATTATCGATGAGGAAGTGGTTAAAGAGGTCATTAAAGACATTCAAAGGGCTTTGATCCAGTCTGATGTTAACATAAAGCTGGTTCTGAATCTATCCAAAACTATAGAAGATAGGGCATTGAATGAAGAACCCCCTAAAGGAGTTACCGCCAAGGAACACGTTATTAAAATCGTATACGATGAATTGGTCCATCTTTTGGGAGATAAAGCAAAAGAAGTTGAGATTGATAAGAAACCCTACAAAATACTCTTCGTGGGATTGCAGGGAAGTGGTAAAACCACTACCATTGGAAAAATGGGGCGATACTTACAGAAGAAGGGTTTCAATCCCGCTATAATCTGTACCGATACCTGGAGGCCTGCAGCCTACGAACAGCTGCGCCAGCTTACGGAGAGCCTGAACTTATCCCTCTACGGAGACCCCGATAACCAAGATGCTCTTGACCTGGCTAGAAAAGGTTTAAATGAGTTCAAAAAGCAGGATCTTATAATTGTGGATACTGCCGGACGCCATAAGGAGGAAAAAGATCTCCTGGACGAAATGGAACAGATTTCGGCAGTAGTAGAGCCAGATGAAGTTATGCTGGTCATTGATGGTACTATTGGGCAACAAGCCAGAGAACAGGCCCTTGCTTTTAGTAAAACCACCAAAATTGGATCCATTGTAATCACTAAACTGGATGGGTCAGCCAAGGGGGGAGGTGCCCTGTCAGCAGTGTCGGAGATTGGAGCACCCATCAAGTTCATTGGAACTGGTGAAAAGATAGAGGACCTGGAAGCCTTCGACCCTGAACGGTTCATATCCAGATTACTGGGAATGGGAGATATTAAAAGTCTCATTGAACGTGCTGAGGAAATTGCCGAAGAAGACGTGGATGCTGAAGCCATGGACGCCATGCTCAGTGGTAAATTCACCCTGAAGGACATGTACAGTCAGTTTGAGATGATGAACAAAATGGGGCCCATGCAGCAGGTGATGAACCTGTTACCTGGTATGGGGAATAAACTACCCAAAAACGCTTCCCAGGTAACTGAGGAAAAGCTGGGCAAGTATAAAATCTTGATGGACTCCATGACTGAAGAGGAACTCGCCCATCCTGAAATCATTAAGCAATCCCGGGTTAAAAGAATAGCCCGAGGGGCGGGAATGCGTAACGAGGATGTTAAAGAACTCCTGAAATATTATCAAGTTACCAAAAAAGCCATTAAAGGCTTCGGAAAACGTAAGATGAATGGGCCACTGGGCCAGATGATGCGCCAGATGATGCGGTGACCTACTGCCAACTTTTTTTTAAGTTGTAAACTGCATTAAGGTGACTAAATTCCTTTTATGAATTTAAGAACATCCCTTAAATCCATTAATCATGATAATGTATATCCAGTAAAATCTAATTTATATCAGGACAGAAGACCATGAATAAAATTAAAGAACAAACCCAGAAAATAATTGAAATCAGCGAAGGGAACATTTGCAATCGTTGTCTGGGTAGGAATTTTTATCCCCAGCTTTCAGGTAATGACAATCAAGAACGGGGAATCTATGTTAAGGATGTTCTCGAAATTGTCACTACAGTTCCGGATGAGAGTGAAACTTGCTATGTATGTGGAGATATTTTTTTAAACTTGGGAGATGCCCTTGAAAAAATAATCAACACAATCCATGATTCCAAAGTTGAATTTAAAACCTTTCTGGTAGGTTGCCGCCTTCCCCGGGAAATTCTGGAAAAAGAGAGAAAAATACAGGAAGAAATTGGAAACACCAGTGACAGTATCAAGAAAGAAATTAACCGGGAGTTGGGTAAAGAATTAGAACACCGCCTGGAACGGGAAGTGGATTTTGACAACCCCCACTTGGTGATTATGATGGACTTTACCCGTGACCGGGTGGAGCTTCAGATGAATCCATTGTTCATTGAGGGCAGATACCGCAAGCTTCTAAGGGGTATCCCCCAGACCAGATGGCCCTGCCGAAAATGCAGGGGAAAGGGATGTGAGAGATGCGATTTCACCGGTAAAATGTACCCCGAATCTGTTGAAGAATTAATAGCCGAAAAGGTTTTAGATGCAACTGAAGGTCATGAATCTCGATTTCACGGTGCTGGAAGGGAAGACGTGGATGTTAGGATGTTAGGCAGAGGGAGGCCATTTGTACTGGAGATAAAGGAGCCCAGAGTACGTGAATTAAAACTGGAAGAACTGACATCCCAAATAAATCAGGAATGCCAGGGTAAAGTAGAAGTTCTTGATTTAAAAATGGTGAATAAAGATCGCAGAAGTGGAATTAAAGCATCATCAACCGAAACCTACAAAACCTACCGTGCCCTGGTAGAACTGGAAGAAACGGTTGATGAAGATAAATTGAATGATTTAAATTCCCTTAATATAATCAAACAACGGACTCCTATTCGAGTTTCCCATAGGAGAGCTGATAAGATCCGTACACGAGAAGTGAAGGAAATTCAAGTTAAACTATTGGATTCAAACCACTTTGAATTGATTGTGAATTGTGAAGGTGGATTGTATATTAAAGAACTTATATCCAGTGATGAAAATCGAACCCGGCCCAGTGTGACATCCTTACTGGGCATATCTGCCAAGTGTATCGAGTTGGATGTGTTAGAGGTTAACATTTAAATGGATGGAAGGATAGTTTTATAAACTCAGTTACATCATAAATAATTTTAATCGATTTCACGGAGCCAATGACCATTGGAGGATTCATACGAATTTTATCTTAAATTAAAGGTTAAGCTCTATGAGAGATAACATCATAAAATTAACAACCATACTAGCTTATGTTTCATTAAAAGCTAACTAAATGGTCAAGTAACTCTATTGGAGTAATAAAGCTTCAAAAACAGCGAAATTGTAAGTAAATTTAATAACTAAATTTAATAGCCCATTTCTAACTGAAGTGGAGGTTTTGAAAATGACTCAGAGATCAAGAGGTTTTAGAAGTAAAACAAGGTACAAGCTTAAAAAGACTTTAAGAACAGGGAGAAGCAATCCCATAACCAAAAAGATACAGACCTTCCAGGAAGACGATCTGGTTCACATAATAATCGACCCCAGCGTTCACAAAGGCCAACCTCACCCACGTTTCCATGGTAAAACTGGTAAAGTGGCTGAAAAAAGAGGCCGAGCTTACATAGTAGCAATTAATGATGGGAATAAAGCTAAAAAACTGATTATTCGACCTGAACACCTGAAAATACAGGAGTGATGGGGATGATTGGTAAAAGAGTCATTGAGACCGACCCAATACCTCTAGTGCAAGTCAAACCAATGCTGGAAGAGCGAGAGGAAGTTCATGAACTTAATTATGAACAGAACCTGGCCCTGGATCATGTTACCAAATTCGCTAAAATATCAGTGGAGAATGCAGAGAAGCTGGTTGGTGAACTGGAAGAGATTATCAAAAAGACCCAGGCGATTAAGATAGCAGATGTCATGCCGGAAGATATGGATGACATGAGACTGATTTTTGCCAAGGAAAGGGGATCTCATAAAAAGGAAGAAATGGAAAAAATACTGAAAATTGTTGATAAATACCGGGAAAACAAGGAATAAGCTTTTAAAGCTCATTTTTCAGGTGACAATTTTTTAAATATTTTTATGGGAACCTTTTAAGCATCGGCTTGAACTTAGATTTGTTAGCGAACAAATTAGTTAAATAATTATATCATCAGGGTGGTTAAATGGAGGATTATGCTATTATTTTGGACTATCTGCCTCTTGGTTATGTTAAAGCAGGATCAAATTCCTATAAACGTAAACCTGTGGCTCAGGCAATTGGTACAGAAGAATTCACCCTGCTGGAGCTAACACCCAAAGAAAGTGAAAACCTGGACATCCATGAAAAGGTTTACATCGGGGCAGGCAAAAGAGACAAAATTGCCAGGGTCAACCGCAGACTACCCTTCAATAAAATGACATCAACAGCTAAAATAGAGCTTAATTACGTTATTGAGGAAATTATAAAGGCAAAAGAAGATAAGTTTATAGAATTCTTCAATGAAGCCGGCCCCATTTCAACTAGACTGCACCAGATTGAACTTTTACCAGGTGTTGGTAAAAAGCATATGTGGGATATCATTGAGGCTCGGAAGGAAGCACCTTTCCAAAATTTTGCCGATGTTAAAGAACGAGTTCCCATGCTATCTGACCCTGTGAAACTCATTGCCAAACGAATTCACCTGGAACTGGAAGCAGCAGAAGATAGGAAGGGTAAAAAGAAATACATCCTCTTTACCAGACCCCCTAAACGGAAATTCCAAAACTAATATTCTTTTTAAACCAAAGGATAACGATCAAGGAAATGTTGGCCCAAGAAACCTCCCAACTGTTAAAAAAGCACCAGATAAGGTTAAATCGGAGGAAAGGCCAAAATTACCTTATCAATAACCATATTTTATCCAGGATTGTTGAAAATGCCAACATCAGTGATTCAGACGTGGTACTGGAGATCGGAGCTGGTATCGGCACTTTAACCATCCCCCTTGCTAGAAAAGCTGCTAAAGTGGTTGCCTTTGAGCAGGATAAACGGATTATTCACCTTCTCCAAGAAAGACTCCAGGAACTGGAAATATACAATGTAGAGGTCGTGGAGGGTGATGCCACCAAGATGGAGTTTCCCTATTTTAACAAAGTAGTATCCAACCTACCTTACCAGATATCCTCACCCATAACCTTCAAACTCCTTAAATATGACTTTGATTATGCTATTTTAATGTATCAACTGGAATTTGCCCAGAGAATGGTAGCCCAACCAGGGACATCCAATTATTCCCGTCTGTCGGTGATGATGCACCTGTGTACCCACACCGAACTTCTTTTCAAGGTCCCCCCCAATGCTTTCTTACCCCCACCCAGAATTTCCTCCGCAGTAATCAAGTTAACACCCCGAAAGAATCCCCAAGTTGAGGAATTCTTCATTAAAACCTGCCGTGCATTATTCCAGCATAAAAAAAAGAAATCAGGTAAGGCATTACTGCAATCTTTCCATGAAATATCCAGTTCGAACCTGGAAAAGCGCGAGATCAGAGATATTATCTCAAAAATAGACAACAAACTCACTGAGAAAAGGGTTTTTAAGCTGGAGGGGGAAGAAATTTTAATTATTTCCAACGAACTAAAAGATTTAATGAATAATCCAAGTTAGGATTAATTAGTAACCTAAGTTAGGATTAAATAATAATCTAAGTAGGGAGATAAATAATGAAAAAAACTGATGAGATGGAAAAAATTGGGAAAAACCCTTTCCAAATATTTCAGGATGAATTTCCAGAATTAGCCGGACGTTTCAATGACCTGGTGGATGCACAGCGTTCCCTTAAGGGAATGGATCCTAAAACCAAACAGCTGGTGAATATTGCCATCCAAACCGCTAATCGCAACCCCATGGGAGTGAAAATGCACTCGTTTATGGCTAAAAAACAGGGAGCATCTCGAGATGAGATTTTAGGGGCGGTGGTGCTTAACCTACATCTTTCAGGTTTGTCAAATGTGCTTGATTGCCTTCCATCAGCTCTGGAAGGTTTGGAATCTGTTGAAGATTGAGATTAGTTAATTAATGAATAAGCCCCAAAAAAAGGTGGGAATGCAAAAATAAATAACCACTTTCATTATTTATCTGTTATATACTTTGAACTGTATCAACTGAAAAAAGGAACCTGTTATGTTAGATTACAAGGGAATTCACTACGAAAACTATCCTGAAGTTTACGAACCTGCAGAAGATACTTTTTTATTTGCTGAAAATCTTCAGGTGGGAAGAAGGGACCGCGTCCTGGAGATTGGGACTGGGACCGGGATCATTGCCATTATTGTCTCCAGAAAGTGTAGTACAGTGATTGCCACTGATATTAACCCCCAGGCAATAGATTGTACTGCTAAAAATATCATCGCCAATAAGGCTTACAATGTGGAATTAAGAAAGGGTGACTTGTTTGAACCAGTGCCGGATGAAAAATTCGATCTGATCCTTTTCAACACACCATACCTCCCCACTTCAGAGGAAGAACGATTTGATGATGAACTGGATGCGGCCTGGGATGGTGGTGAGGATGGTCGTAAGGTAATAGACCGATTTTTAAGTGATGTGAAGGGCCATCTTAATCCAGGTGGAAGGGTTCAACTAGTACAGTCATCACTTTCAGACATCAATGAAACTATTGAAAAATTAGAGGATATGGGCATGGATGCATCGGTCACTGCCCGGGAGAACTGTTTTTTTGAAGAGGTGGTAGTTATAACTGGAGTTATGGCAAATTTCTCTTGATTTAACATTTTTTTTTATTTTTATTTTCATAGAGATCTTAAAGATTAAAAGATCGCTTATTAAATTACCCTCACTTTTTTCCCATTAAGATCATAACATTTATAAAATACTTATAACTGATATCACTTCATACTTTATGTTATTCAAATAGTATTTTATAAGGAGTCTTACTGGAAACTGAGAAATAATAATAAAATGGGGGCGGAGTAGTGAAAACAGAACAATTCTATCTAATTTTTGGCATCATCTTCCTATTTACACTTTTTACACTCCCTACAACCCATGCATCAAGTTTAGAGCAAAATTACACTTATGATTCTGATTTTGAAAAAGGAACCCTGGTTAACCTAGAACTCAACCCAAACCATGACCAGTTACAACTCACCAACAAATCCCAATCATCTTTCTCATTCATATGGGTCCCCAATAGCAACGAAGGCACAGTATCCAAAGTAGATACTGTAACTGGACAGGAAGTGGCCCGGTACCGCACCGGCCCCCAGAACAATGGTAACCCCTCCCGAACTACCGTGGATCTGGACGGTAGCTGCTGGCTGGGAAACCGACAAACCGGCACTGCAGTTAAAATTGGCCTCCTGGAAAATGGAGGATACATCGACCGCAACCATAATGGAATAATCGAAACATCCCGGGATCTCAACGGGGACGGAGTAATAACCGGTAGTGAGCTCCTCTTATGGGGGCAGGACGAATGCCTGTTATGGGAGGTGGTACTCATCCCTGGCCACGAGGGCACCTACACCCCTGGAGATTACACCGGACCCTACGCCAACGATAACAACAATCCAGGACCTCGAGGTGTGGCAGTAGACTCCCAAAACAATGTCTGGTTTGGATGCTATGGAACTGGCAAATACTACTATGTCAATGGCACCACTGGGATAATTATAAAAACCTTGGATATTTCATCTACTGGACACACACCCTACGGGGCAATAATAGATCAAAACGGAATACTATGGTCTTCAGGGAGTTCAGGGAACAATGTGGTATGGATCGACCCGTCCAATGACAGCTTCGGACGTGTGAACGTTCCCCATATTGCCTATGGTCTGGGAATTGACAGGAATAATCATCTTTTCGTTTCTGGATGGACTAGCCGAGCTTTTTCAAGGATCAACACCTTAACTAAAACCATTGAATGGACCAAAGCCTGCCGAACCAATTCCAGGGGATTGGTGATCACTGATGATGGTGATGTGTGGATTGCCTCTTATGATCCTTACTTTGGATGGGACATTTGGGCTACCGGTTATGTTAGCCGTTATTCTAATAACGGAGAACTTAAAGCAACTATACAATTAGGGCCTGCTAATAAAGGACATATTATCACTGGAGTGTCAGTTGATAATTCCGGGAAGATATGGGCTGTTGACAATGGTAGTGAAAATATCTACCGCATTGATCCGGCTATTAATCTGCCAGATCTCACTAAAGCACTTCCTGGAACCCGCCATTATGGTTATAGTGACATGACCGGAACCGTTTCCCAGAGCATCACCACCCAGAAAGGTAGCTGGACAGTGATCCATGACTCTCAAACCCCATACACACCATGGGGGCCTTTAATCTGGAATAGCTACGAACCTAACAGCACCAAAATCACAGTAAGGGTAAAAAGTTCCAATGATGGGATGAACTGGTCACCATGGGAAACTGTTAACAATAACTCACCACTGCAAAACACGCCACCCGGCAGATATTTAGTGGTTGAAACTACCCTGCAAAGATTTCAGGGAAGTATCTCACCCATCCTTTACGATCTTGCAGTCAAAGCACTGGTGGCTGACCTATCTGTACAAGTTGATGGAGCTTCTGAAGTTATTGCTGGAGAACAAAAAACTTACCAGGTCACCATAGAAAACCAGGGCCCATACCAATCCACCAACACTATATTCATTGGTGATGTACCATTAAAAAATCCAGAATACTCCATAGACAACGGAACATTCTGGAAAACCTGGACTGGAACGTTACAACTGGAAAACCTGGATAAAAATGATTTTAAAAGCTTCTTACTAAGGGGTTTAGTGCCTTCCTGGGCCAGTGGCACATTACAATTCACTGGAAGAATCTCCTCAGACACCCAAGACATCAACCTCACCAATAACATTTACCACCACTTCACAGTTGTGGACACAGAGTGTGACCTTTCTGTAGGTGTTACTGATTACCCAGACCCTGCCAATCCCGGGGAACAACTCACCTATCAAGTAAACATTCAGAATAGTGGCCATTCCACCGCCCGTAACGTTAATCTCACTGGCAACTTTCCATTACAAAACCTGGAATATTCAGTAGATGAGGGTAGTAACTGGAATTCATGGACTGGCCCTTTGAGTCTGGGAACAATACACCCCCATAGTTTAAAATCAGTATTGTTCCGGGGATTGATACCCTCCTCTGCCACTGACATTTTAAACTGCACAGTTCAGGTGGAAAGTAGCACCGCCGATACCAACCATACTAATAACATCTGCAACCAATCCACCACCATTATAAGTGTTTCAAACCTCTCAGTTAGCATGACTGAAATCCCGGAAACTGTGGCTGGAGATACAATCACCACCACCATAACTGTGTCTAATGATGGACCATCAGACGCACCGAATGTTACAGTTTCACTGAAATCCATCCTGGAATCACTGGAACAGTTAATCAATGGCAACTGGCTCCCCATGGTAGGTTTATTAGGTTTGGGAACCATTCCTGCAGGAGAAAGTCGAAGCATTCAGGTGAGAGGAACCATACCCTCCTCCCTGGAAGGGGCCTTGAACATCATAGCCCGGGTAAATGGAAGTAACTCAGATTACACCAGTGTTCTTTTATTAACTAACTCCACACAACTCCAGGTGAATATGGAAACACCCCCCAGTGTCCAGGCAGGGCATAATTTAACCTTTAAAGTAAATGTTAGAAATCCCGGGCCTTCTACCCCTGAGATGGTAATTCTCACTGGAACGTTCCCCCTAATTAACCCCCAGTTTTCCATGGATGATGGAGTAACCTGGAATCCCTGGAGGGGGATGGTGGAACTAGGCAAGATGGATGTCAATGAATCTGTACAAATCATTTTCCAGGGAGAAATACCATCATCCCTTAATGGTACCCTGAATCTAACCACCTCCCTACTAATACCAGGCAGGGACCCGCAGAAACTCACCGGCACTCCTATTGGTCTGGAGAAAATTGCGGATCTTAAGATCACCCTCACCATCAACAAGCCCCATCCCTATGTGGAGGAGGATTTCCAGGTTAAAATCAGGGTGGAAAACCAGGGTCCAGGTGACAGCAGCCAGGCCCGGGTGGAATATGAACTCCCACCAGGCATGGAGATAATTGGAAACCACATCTACGATGGAAATGGGAATGTGTGGATCCTGGGAGACATACCCCGGGGAGGAATAGTCACCCTGATTTTAAAGGCACGTTCTCATAGTTTAAATGTTCTGCAGCCTGCGGCTGTGGCTTATGGCATGGAATACGATCCAAACCTCCTTAACAATCGAGATTCATCATCACTCCTGGCTTATTTAGTACCATCAAGCCCTATCCTACACCCAGTTAATGCAGC
Source organism: Methanobacterium subterraneum (assembly GCF_002813695.1). NCBI lineage: Archaea > Methanobacteriati > Methanobacteriota > Methanobacteria > Methanobacteriales > Methanobacteriaceae > Methanobacterium > Methanobacterium subterraneum. The sequence goes on from NZ_CP017768.1 coordinate 1,823,616, forward strand.
CACTTCCTCCGGTGTTAGGGGACGGGAGGGAGATCCTAAGACCGTGCCTATGCAAAAAACAGGGCTAGCCTTTAATTTCACCACTTTTCTGATCTTTGTGGTTTTTGTGGGAGTTTCCCTCCGTAACAACAAGTATGCGAAGAATAAAAAGTTATTCCTTATTGCCACCCTATTTTTGGCCCTGGCAGCATCCGGTGCAGCATTTGCAGACACACCACCAGACACTGCAGATTTAAACCCGGAAAGAGTTAAATCCGGCGATGTGATCACAATTGAAGCCAATCCCACCCCATCCACCACCAAAGTAAAAGTTTACCTCCAAGATGAGACTTACGACATGGGGAAAGAATCTGACAACATCTGGCAATATAAATATGTAACTCCACAGGTGGCTGATGGTAATTATCCGGTTTTAATCACTGCCTGGAACACCTCTGGAGGTCAAAGACAGTTCCAACTCAACTACACACTTGATAACACTCCACCTCTAATGGAAGCCACCCTCAACACCAACCAGGTCAGATCCGGAGACAAGATCACCATAAAAGTAGAATCAGACCAGGATACATCTATGATCCAGGCACTATTTAGAGGGGAAACTCTGAATCTGGCTAAACAAATTGATGGAACGTGGAACCTGGAATATATTATACCAGAATCCACACCAGATGGTTTATACACCCTCATAATCACAGGAAAGGATAATCTTGGTAACACTGCCACCAATTACCTTCCCTTAACCCTTGATAACACCCCCACCATTCCTCCCAGTACATCCACCTTAACGGGTAAAGTCACCCCAGACATCACCAGATCCGGACAAAATATAACCATTGACGCCTTTACTGGGCCTGAAACCATCACCCTGGATACGGTGATAATGGATGTGACCCATCAACTCACTAAACAAGCAGATGAAACCTGGAAACTTATCTATGCCATTCCAGATGCCCCTGACGGAAGTTATCCAGTACTGCTCACCGCCACTGATAACAATGGCACACAGAAAAACACCACACTTTCCCTAACCATTGATAACACCCCACCACAAATAGACGCCACCTTAACCCCCGAACTGGTGCGTACTGGTAATATAATCACCATAATCGCCACCACCAGTTCTGATGCAGAGAAGGTAACAGTAACCATATTAGGGGAAACCCTGAAACTCAAAAAACAATCCCCCAATACCTGGATGCTCAGATACGCAGTACCAACTGCAACCGATGGATTACACAACATCCATATCACCGCCACTGACAAAGCAGGTAACCAGGCACCAAACACTCTCAGCTTCACAGTGGATAACACCCCACCCATACTAAACCCCACATTAAACCAGACACTGGTTAAATCAGGTGATAAGATCACCATAACCACCACCACATCAGACCCGGAAACCCAATCTGTGAAAGCATACATCCAAAATAACACCTACCAACTCACCAAAAAACAAGACAACACCTGGAGCCTGGAATACACCACACCCTTGGTGGGTGATGGGGTCTACTCCATCATACTCATTGCCCGGGACCTGGTGGGTAACACCAACCACACACCACTCACCTTCACAGTAGACTACACACCACCAATCATCAACCCGGAAATCAACCCAGAAGCGGCTAAACCCGGAGAAACAATAAACATAAACGTCCACGCCTCCCCAGACACGCAGAGTGTGGTGGCCATAATCGGTACACAAAGAATCAACCTCACACACAACAATGGAATTTGGACCACAAATTACACCATACCACTAGACGCCACCTTTGACATCCACACCATACGAATAGAAGGAACCGACATGGCAGGAAATGTTGGTAAAAACACTGCCAGTTATGAAGTGCAGGATCCTAACCCTAACCCCGGACCTGGATCTAATCCTGGGTCCGGCCCGGGACCTAGCCCTGGACCTAATCCTGAACCAGGACCAACACCCAGCCCCTTAAACCTAAGCACACAGTTACAACGTGACATAGCCAGAGTCAGACAAGCAGTGCAACAAGGCAGCTTCCAAGACGAAATGAACCGATCATTTATACCTGACTGGACTTTACAACCTCCTGAACCACCTGAACCAACAAAAGAAGAGTTAAACGAATGGGAATCTTTCTTAATTAAATTTGGCGCTGAAACAATTCTATTTGGCGCCACAGCATTAATACCAAACGAATACCTCCGAGAAGTACAAAACGGATTTACGAGAGTCTTTTCTGCTTTTGATGACATATTAAGAAGCTTAGGATTTGGGAAACAAATCAATCAAGTAACTCAATTGATACAAAGATCACATCAAGCCCTAAAAAACCCTGCATTTAATAAATGGCTTAATCGATTGACAGCAGTGATGGATGGTTTAGGTCCAAACGCAGGTATTAAAATCTTAGAAAAATTCTTGGTCAAATGCTTCCCTAGCGCCGCTAAAGAAATCAATATTTTCTTAAACGCATTCTCCATCGTGCAGTTCTGTCTAGATCCATTCGGGACACTAAACGCTATTATTGATGCAGCTATCGCTTTATTTGCAAAAGTAATTCCGGATGTTGAAGATCTTACAAAATTCCTCATCGCCGACCCATTACATTGGATCTAAATAATACATGAATGTCAACCAAAAAAAAGATAAAAAAACATTTAAAGTACTATTAAAACAAAAATGGAAATTAACGAAAATATTAGAGATACTCCATGAGCATTTCTGAAAAACTTGAAAACAAAGCCATTGAAAAAGACCGGCAGATGGGACGTGAAGAGATTGAGAAACTCTTGGCGTTCTTAGAAAACTATGAAACTGAAGGATTAAATGAAGTACTGTCTGAAATACATAGATTGGTAGAATCCAGATATTATAAAAAATTAATGGAAGCTTTTAGAAGTGAAGCTTATGTAAAAGGGAAAGAACCTTTTTCGATAAATGAATTAAATCATGTGCAGATTTTAAAACTTGCTCGAGAAAATTTACACTTTGGTGGGCTGTTTAACACGATTTTTACACCTTCATTAGTGACTGCTAAGCAATTCGTAACCATCTACAGTTTCATGGAGTACACCCACTATCTTAACACTCATAAAACCTCAACCCGTGAAGTTCTTGTAAACCTATATTTCAGCAAACTCGACGAAAGAATAATCTTTGCCCTAAACCATTTTGATGAAGTAGAACTGGAAAAACTGCCCCAACCAAATAAAAAATACTTTAAAAACCTTAAAAAGCTTAAATGGAAGAATAAAAGAACAAAAAAACTCTACAACAAACTTAACGATTTTATGTTTGAAATCAAAAGACTCGTGACTAATTATCCTCGCCTGTCTGAACAATCAGGTTGGATCACAACTTACAGAATAACAGAAGATCTTTTCATCCAAACATTAGCCGGCTGTAATGCAGTAAATGAAGGTAGGCTGCAAATTGAAGATCAAGACGTGGTGATAGCTTACAAAACTCTTTTTAAACTTATTAAAACAGATGTTACTAAATACAAAGCTATTCCTGAGCTTTTACAGAGCATTGATAAATATCAAGAACCTTCTGAATTAGGAAGTTATCTTGTCTGTGACAAATGTGGTGGATACTACCAACTACAACCAGGCGAATCAATAGATGATTTCTCGGATGTGTGTGAGTGCGGTGGCAGATTAGAATACCATAAAAGTCTGGAAAATTGAATAATAAACCCTAAAATCAATCCAGAAGCAGGAAAACCTGGAGAAACAATTAACATAATCGTCCACGCCCCCCCCCCCTGACACGCAGAGTGTGGTGGCTATTGTAGGCACACAAAGAATCAACCTCACCCCCACAGACAGAATTTGGACCACCAACTACACCATACCACTTGATACCACTTTTGACATCCACACCATACGAATAGAAGGAACCGACGCCGTGGGAAATGTCGGTAAGAGCATAGCCAGTTACGAAGTGTTGGACCCTAACCCCATACCTTCCTGGTTTGAAGATATGATAAACCCAGATACATCTAACCCTGGAAATATACTAGGTTTAATAACCCAAACTGGATCTGGAAATAATGGAGGCTCCCATAAGCCAGGATCTGGGACAATCGGAGGCAACGACCAACTCTACCGAGACCAAATGTACATCCGAAACACACTAACCTACACACCCACCACCGACCCAAATACCAACACCACTACACACCCACCCAAAATGTCTGAATGGAAAATAGACAACAACATAATCCCTGAAATATTAATAGCAGCAGAATGCTGGCCACTTCCGCAATCGCTGCAAGATTCTTAAATGGAGAAGTACAAGAGCTTAAAAACAGCTTTGAAAAATGGGCTGTGAAACATCTAGGGAATAAAGTGCCAAGTACAGAATCAATGGTTTTATATGTAATTTCTATTGGCATTTTTGCGTTGGACCCCGGGCTTGTGGATGGAATTTTGCTTTTTGTTGGGATGTTTGGGTTTTTCTTCAATTTCATTGCAGCAATAATGTATAGCGGAGCAATGGATATTTTTGGCTATTTTTTAATGGCAGTTGCTATCATTAAGTTAGTCAAAAAATATTGGGGGCTTGATGTTGTACAAATGGCGAGTGATAAGTTAAGTAAATTAAAGGAAATATTTACAAACGAATTTGGCCCAATATTTGATCATCTAAAAGAAATGTTTGGATTAAAATAGAATAAGATGGTATAATGTTTTCGAATAAAGAATCCGACTTTGAAAAGTTGGAAAGGCTTTTCTGGGAGTTTGTAAATAGGTATGGTGAAGAAGGATTTGAGAAAATCCTTTCTAATTTAGACAACCCCAAAAAGTTGGGTTATAGTGAAAAATTAGTCGATAACCATATTTCTACTCCAGTTTGTAGGGCCCCAGAATTTCACAATAATATGAAGAAAACTTTCGCTAGAGGATATACGGATTTTTTAAAATATGTCTATGGAGTAAGACTTAGAACAATGGCTGTGAACACTTTACCTGAAGAAGTGGCAGGCAGAGGTCAGATTATTATTGCCATTATGAATTTGCCACGTGGTTGGCCATTCACTAAATTCACATACGATGAATTCTTATCATTATATTTATTATTAGAGCGTCTTTATTTTGTCCAAATTGAACATAAATTAGGAGTAGAAGACCTTCTGAATATCTATTTTAGTGGTTTAGACGAACGAATTGTGTTCTTTATGGACGAATTTGACATAGTTGACAATGCAAACCTTCCAGAACCCTCTAAAGATTATTTTCAGGTTCTCAAATATGTGAAATATCAAGATGAAACCATTAAACAAATGAAAAGAGATCTGGGTTATTTGATCGGAACTGCAATTAAATATTACGTTGGTAAATTAGGAGGATGGGAAAGAAATGTCTTAAAAACTTTAATCTATTGTTCCGCAGTGTCAGATGGAAGAAAGATCATTATCAGAGAGGATATTATAAGAGGCTATAAAACTTATTTCAAACTTTTGAACACTGATATCACCAAATACAAAGCCCGAGAGGATGTTTTAAACGCTACGAATTATGATAGTTTTAAAGCTAAAATGTCATACTACAATCTAAGATTATTGCATGGAAAAAATCCATAACATGATATAATGTTTGCAAAAAATTCCTCCTATTAGAAATTAGAAAGGCTTTTCTAGGAGTTTGTTAACAATTACGGCAAAGAGATGATATCTAGAACTGAATGCACTATACCAGAATCCACACCAGATAGTTTATACACCATTATAATCACGGGACAGGATGATCTGGGTAACGCGACTACTAATTACCTCTTCTTAACTATTGATAACACCCCCTACCACATCTCCCAGCGCATCCACCTTAACGGGTAAAGTCACCCCAGACATTACCCAGTCCGGAGAAAATATAACCATTGAGGCATTTACTGGACCTGAAACCACCAGCCGGGATGTGGTGATTATGGGTGTGACCTATCAACTCACTAAACAAGCAGATGAAACCTGGAAACTTATCTATGCCATTCCAGATGCCCCTGACGGAAGTTATCCAGTACTGCTCACCGCCACTGATAACAACGGCACACAGAAAAACACCACACTTTCCCTAACCATTGATAACACACCACCACAATTAGATGCCCTATTAACCCCTGAACTGGTACGTACAGGTAACGTGCTTACCATAACTGCCACCACCAGTTCTGATGCAGAGAAAGTAACTGCAGTTATATTTGGGGAAACATTGAAACTGAAAAAACAATCCACCAATTCGTGGATGCTCAGATACGCAGTACCAAACGCAACCGACGGATCACACAACATCCAAATCACCGCCACAGACAAAGCAGGCAACCAGGCACAAACCACACTTAACTTCACAGTAGACAACACCCCTCCCACACTAAACCCCACCATAAACCAGACGCTGGTTAAATCAGGTGATAAGATCACCATAACCACCACAGCAGACAACGACACCCAATCGGTAAAGGCATACATCCAAGACAACACCTACCAACTCACCAAAAACCAAGACAACACCTGGAGCATGGAATACACCACACCACAAATTGGTGATGGAGTCTACTCCATCATACTCATAGCCCGGGACATGGTGGGTAACACCAACCACACCCCACTCAGTTTCACTGTGGACAATACCCCACCAGTTATAAACCCTGAAATCAGCCCAGAAGCAGCTAAACCTGGAGAAAACATCACGATAACCGTAACCGCATCATCAGACACACAAAATGTAGTGGCCATCATAGGCACACAAAGAACCACTTTAAATTATTCTAATGGAACTTGGACCACCACTTACACCATACCACTAGATAGCACCTTTGACATCCACACCATGCGAATAGAAGGAACAGACACCGTGGGGAATGTAGGGAAGAACATCGCCAGTTACGAAGTACTGGACCCTAACACTATACCTCCCTGGTTTGAAGACCTGATAAACCCCGACACACCCACCAATATACCAATTTATACAAACAATCCCGGACCCGGAAACACAGGAGGATCTAACGGCCCAGGATCCGGAACAATAGGAGGCAACGACCAACTCTACAGAGACCAAATGTACATCCGGAACACGCTAACCCCACCCAAAGACAGCCCCAATGGCACCAGTCCACCCAAACAAGAAATGCCAGGATGGAACATAGACACCAGCCTGATACCTGAAATATTAATAGCATCAGCAATGCTAGCCACATCCGCAGTAGCAGCCAGATTCTTACATGGCGAAACTAAAGACATGGAAAACAGATTCGGAAAATGGGCAGTAGAAAATTTGGGAGTAAAGGATCCAGGACTCCGAGACTTCATTCTATTCGGAGTTTCTATTGGAATTTTCGTGATAGACCCAACATTACTCGATGCCATTATGATTTTCTTGACAATTGCAGGAATTTGGTTCGATTTTATTTATAAAATGATGTTTAGTGGGACCATGCAAATTTTTGGCTACTTCCTTCTAGCAGTGGCTATAATTAAACTTGTCAAGAAATATTTCGGACTTGATATAGTACAAATGGCAACAGATAAATTAGGTAAATTTAATGAAATAATCATTGACAAATTCAAGCCCATCATTGATCGTTTGAAAGAGATGGTTGGATTAAAATAGATAAAAGATAATATGTTTTCTAAGAAATCCCCCTATGAGAAGTTAGAAAGCCGTTTCTGGGAATTTGTAAATAATTATAGTGAAGATGGTTTAGAGAACATTCTCTCTAATTTAGATAATCCACAGAAGTTGGGTTATACCGAAGAATTAGTCGATAATCACATTTTCAGCCCAGTATGTATGGCCACTGCCCATCGTAATATACGGCGTGAAGTTTTTTCTGATAACTACACAAATTTTTTAAAATACATTTATGGAGTTAGGCTCAGAACAATCGCAGCACAAATATTACCCACAAAAATTGCAGGTTGGGGGATGATTATCGCAATCCTTGAAAATCTACCACAAGGATGGCCCTTCACCAAAATAACACACGATGAGTTTGAATCAATATATTTGTTACTAGAAAGGCTTTATTTTGTGCAATCAAATCATAAACTCGGCGCTGATGATCTTTTGGATATTTATTTCAGCGGATTGGATGAGCGGTTAGTTTTCTTTTTGGATGAATTTGATATTGTTAGTGATGAGGACATTCCTGAACCTTCTAAGGAATATTTCAAAACTCTGAAGCACGTGAAATATCAGGATTCAACGGTAAAATCCATGCACCGAGATTTAGGGTATTTAGTTAGTTATTCAATCAGATACTACCTTTCAGGAAGACTGGGCGGATGGGAAGGCGACATATTGAAAACATTAACATATTGTTCAGCAGTTTCTGATGGAAGAAAAATTATTATTAGGGATGATGTTGTAAGGGCTTTTAACGCTTATTTCAAGCTTTTAAATACAGATATAACCAAATATAAAGCTAGAAAGGATATTGTAAACTCCGCAGATTATAACAGCTTCAGAGCCAAACTTATGTACTATTCACTGAGACTCACGCACGGACTAACTCCGTAAATTCACCCAAATTCATCAAATAGCTCGAATAAACACCAATAATCTCACATCCAAATGGAAAACACCCCAATCATTATACCAGAAATCAACCCAGAAGCAGGAAAACCTGGAGAAACAATAAACATAACCGTCCATGCCTCCCCTGACACGCAGAGTGTGGTGGCCATCATAGGCACACAAAGAATCAACCTCACCTTCACCAACGGAACCGGAATCTGGACCACCAACTACACCATACCACTAGATAGCACCTTTGACATCCACACCATACGAATAGAAGGAACAGACACCGTGGGAAACATTGGGAAGAACACCGCCAGTTACGAAGTAATGGATCCTAACCCCATACCTCCCTGGCTTGAAGAACTAATAAACCCCGACAAACCCACACCCACTGATATGCCAATTTATACAAACAATCCCGAACCCGGAAATAATGGAGGCTCCAATAAGCCAGGATCCGGAACAATCGGAGGCAACGACCAACTTTACAGAGACCAAATGTACATCCGAGACACATTAACCTACACACCCCCCACCGACCCAAACACCAACACAACAACAACCCCACCCAAAATGTCCGAATGGAACATAGACACTAACCTCATCACAGATTTGTTGGTTCCAATACAAATCGCAGGTGGATTAGCATTAGCATTTTTTGCTGAAGGTAAAAAGTTTTCCCAACCAACTCAGAAAATCATTGATTGGTTTGGACAGGTTAAACCATTTAATGCAAAGACCCTCGGCCTATTTATTCTTGAAATTGCTCTTTTTTTCGTTGACCCCGGATTAATGAGTTATGTAAGCCTAGTTTGGGGAAGTTTAGCCTTTATGAGTCTAATATCTCTCGTTACTCAATCAGCTCAAACTAGATTTTACGATATTCTTTCAGTTATCATTTTATTAGTAACATTAGCCATTATTATAAAAAACATATCAGAACATAACTCCAAAGGCCCAGTGGGAAAATGGCTGGAAGATTTAGTATGGGACCTCATAAAAAGATTAAGAGGCAAATAATATCGTAGAAGGATAAAAAAAAATGGTTCAATTCAAGCGTAATATTCAATCAGAAGAAGAAAAACTAAACAAGTTGATCAATGAATTCCGAAAAGATTATGGAGATATTCTAGATAGCATATTCACAGAATTAAACGAACCAGAGAGTTTAGGTTACAGTATCGAATTAATAAACATTGTTAAAGATTATCTACCCCCATATTTTGATTCCAATGATATTTTAGGTTACGATATTAGGAGTTTTGGATATGACAATAATGTAATATCAAGTACTGGTGCCAAAACCATAAAAAAATACAAAACTAATATTAAACTCAGGAATATAGCTCATAAAAATTTAATAACATGGAAATCTAAAGCATTTCCAGATTGGCTCCTGACTGGTATATCTGAAAGATTCAAAAATCCTTTTATAGAATACACCAACTTTCAAAAACTCTATTTTCTTCTTGAACGGCTTTATTTCCTAAGATTAGGACATAAATTATCTTTTGAAGATCTTTTGGATGTTTACTTCAGCGGTTTAGACGAAAACTTGACATTTGCTTTATTTAAATTTAAAATAAACAATGAGACACTTCAACATATAGCTCAATTCTTTCAAAAATTAAACAAAGTTAAACATCCCGACAAAAATGTTGCAGAATTTGAATACAGATCTCGAATAATAGTCAGAACAACGTTATCTCTAACATATGGAAATTATGGATCATTTGCAAAAATAGAAGAAGAATTTCTATCATATCTTGCTGGTTGTAATGCTGTAAAACATAACCGAAACCAAATCATGATAGATGATTATCTTATTGCATATAAAACATATTATAAACTCCTTAAAACTGATGTGACTCTGTACAAGGCAAAACCTGAGATATTAAAAGAACTTGGATTGGAAGTTACATCTCAAAATTCCCAAGACGGTTACTTGATCTGCGACAATTGCAAAGGCTATTATAAGTTACAGCCTGGCGAATCACCTTACGACTTTTCGGATAAGTGTGAATGCGGAGGTAAACTCATTTACAAAAAATAACTTGATGCTGACTAAACAGAAGCAACCCTATTACACTTAAAAACCGTTTTAAATACTTTCAAACGATATCCAACCCATGTACATCATAATCCAGGTATTATTCAGAGGGAAACCCCTGAAACTCAAAAAACAATCCTCCAATACCTGGATCTCAGATACGCAGTACCCAAAGCAACAGACGGATTACACAACATCCACTTCACTGCCACTGATAAAGCTGGTAACCAGGCACCAAACACTCTCAGCTTCACAGTGGATAACACCCCACCCACACTAAACCCCACCATAAACCAGACACTGCTTAAATCCGGTGACAAGATCACCATAACCACCACCACAGCAGACAACGACACACAATCTGTAAAAGCATACATTCAGGACGACACCTACCAACTCACCAAAAACCCTAACAACACCTGGAACATGGAATACACCACACCACAAATTGGTGACGGAGTCTACTCCATCCTACTCATAGCCCAGGACCTGGTGGGCAACACCAACCACACACCACTCACCTTCACAGTAGACAACACACCCCCTGTTATCAACCCTGAAATCATTCCAGAAGCAGGTAAACCTGGAGAAACAATAAACATAACCGCGAATGCCTCCGCAGACACGCAGAGTGTGGTGGCTATTATAGGTACACAAAGAATCAACCTCACCTTCACCAATGGAATTTGGACCACCAATTACACCATACCACTAGATAGCACATTTGACATCCACACCATACGAATAGAAGGAACAGACACCGTGGGAAACATTGGAAAGAACACCGCCAGTTACGAAATACTGGATCCTAACCCCATACCTTCCTGGCTTGAAGATCTAATAAATCCAGACACACCTAACCCTGGAAATAAACCAGGTTTAATAACCAACACAGGACCTGGAAATAATGGAGGCCCTAATAAGCCAGGATCCGGAACAATCGGAGGCAACAACCAACTATACCGAGACCAAATGTACATCCGAAAAACCTTAACCTACACACCCACCACCGACCCAAACACCAACACCACCACAACACCACCAGAAATGCCAGGATGGGAAATAGACACGAGTGTTATTGAGCAGCTATTACTGGCAGCATGTCTTGTTTCAGGTGGATTGGCATTTGCCTACTTATCCGACACTAATATGAAAAGTAAAATAGCAAAGTATATTGTAGATAAGGGCGCAGGCACGAACTTTGTATTTAGACCTCAAGACGTGGCTTTATTTGCATTAGATGTGGTCTGCTTTTTGGTTAGTCCAGATCTTTTCAGTTGGATGATGATTGTCTATCAGACCCTCGCTTTCATGCAATTTATAGACATTTTAACTAAGTCCGCACAAACAAATATCTATGCTATATTTTCAGCAGTTATCCTGATGTTAAGTTTAGCTGTTATTCTCAAGAACATAGCAGATAATAAATTAAATAGTCCATTATTTGATGCCATAGATTGGATTGAGCAATTTGTAAAAGATTCTATTAAGCGATTATTTGGAAAGTAGGGGGCATGCAAGTGGGTTCACTTAAGAAACTTTTTCAATCAACAGATAAAAACTTAGAATCATTGATTAATGAGTTTAGGAAAGAATATGGATCCATTTTGGATTTTGTGATTTTTACTCTAGATAATCCTGATGAATTGGGTTATGATAGCTTCTTAATTAATGTTACTAAAAGGGCATATCCTCCTTATTTTGACGCGGATGATCTTTTTAGCTTTGATAAAGAAATTATTACTGGAGGAAATGCAAACAAAATTAGGAAATATATTGACAATATGCGCCTTAGAAATCTTGCAAAAAAAGAGTTAATATATTGGACTTCAGAAGGGCCAATGAATAGACTTATTTATGGAATTTTTGAAGGGTATAGATCAGCTTATATCGAATACGCTCACTTTTCCAGAATTTATCTTTTTTTGGAAAGACTTTATTCTAGGGCCCTTGATAGAAAATTAGAGTTTAATGATTTATTAAATATTTATTTTAGTGGTTTAGACAAATTAATAACTTTTAACCTAGACAAATTTGATATGATTAATCATAAAAAAGAACCTACAATAGATTTCTTTCAAAAATTAGGTAAAATAAACCGTCCCGATCAAGAAGTTATTAATTTTCAGTATAAAGCCAGACAAATCATTAGAATGAGCCTATCTTTAACTTATGGAGGATATGGATCATTTGCAAGAATAGAAGAAGAATTTTTAGCATATCTCGCAGGTTGCAGTGCCGTGAAACACAATCGAAACCAAATAACAATAGAAGATTACATCACCGCATATAAAACATACTACAAACTTCTAAAAACTGACGTGACTCAATACCAGGCAAAACCCGAGATATTAAAAGAACTTGGATTGGAAGTTACATCTCAAAATTCCCAAAATGGTTACATTGTCTGCGACAAATGCGGCGGATATTATCAATTACAACCAGGCGAGTCCCCTGACGATTTTTCAGACACTTGCGAATGTGGAGGTTATTTAATTTATAAAAATGATTTGGACAATTAGTAATCATTTGAAAAACTAGAATCAATAACATGATGCTCAGATACGCAGTACCAACTGCAACTGATGGATTACACAACATTCTCATAACCGCCAAAATAAAGCAGATAACCAGGCACAAACCACTCTCAACTTCACAGCAGATAACACACCACCCACATTAAACCCCACCCTAAACCAAACCCTAGTTAAATTAGGTGACAAGATCACCATAACCACCACATCAGACCCTGACACCCAATCTGTAAAAGCATACATTCAGGACGACACCTACCAACTCACCAAAAACCCTAACAACACCTGGAACCTGGAATACACCACACCACAAATTGGTGACGGAATCTACTCCATCCTACTCATAGCCCAGGACCTGGTGGGTAACACCAACCAAACACCACTCACCTTCACAGTAGACAACACCCCACCCGTTATCAACCCGGAAATCAATCCAGAAAGTGTCAATCCCGGAGAAACAATAAATATAACCGTAACCACCTCCCCCGACACACAGAGTGTGGTGGCCATTATAGGCACACAAAGAATCAACCTCACACACAACAATGGAACCTGGACCACCAATTATACCCTACCCCTAGATAGCACCTTTGACATCCACACCATACGAATAGAAGGAACCGACACCGTGGGAAACATCGGAAAGAACACATGCAGTTACGAAATAGTGGATCCGAACCCCATACCCTCCTGGCTTAATGATCTGATAAACTCTGACACTCCTAGCCCCGGAAATTCACCGGATTTAACAACGAACACCGGACCAGGAAACAACGAAGGCTCCAACAATCCAGGACCCGGAACAATCGGAGGCAACGACCAACTCTACCGAGACCAAATGTACATCCGAAACACACTAACCTACACACCCACCACCGACCCAAACACCAACACAACAACCAAACCCCCAGAAATGTCCGAATGGAAAATAGACACCATTTTAATTGGTGAACTCTTACTAGCTGCATTTATGATAGCTACAACGGCAGCCGCCGTAATATTGGCCGAAAGAGAATCCAAACAATCCCTAACAGAAGAAACAAAATCAAAAGAAGGAATACTAGGAAAATTCGGAGAACTCTTCGGAAAACCTAAAACAACCAAAAGTGGAAAAATAGAGTTTAATTTTGTTGATAGTATTATTGCTGCGGCTACCCTGTTTGAATTTATAGTATCTCCTAGTTTGCTTTCGGGCATTCTCCTATTTGTTGGAATGTTCGGAGTTGTATTTAGCTTTATTGCAAAGATGATGTACAGCCCTCTAATGACCCTGTATTCAATTGCAATGCTATCTATCATGTCATTCTTCATTGTGAAAAAATATTGGGAATATTCCCACGGAGATGTGAAAAAAATGGAAGAATTGTTAAAAAGAGACCTTGAAACAATATCCGAAAGATTAAAGGAATTATTCCTAATAAAATAGTACATAGCACTATGTCAACAAAATCCCTCTCAACCCTAGAAATTGAACCGTTGATCAACAAATTCTTAGAACTTTATAGTGAGATAATAGACTTTGAAAACCTCACCAAGAAACTAGAAACTCCCCAAAAATTAGGTTATTGTGAAAAACTTGTGAAAGACAATTATCTAATCAAAGGGCCAGTGATAGACGGTTCCCTCAGTGTATTCCCTTATATAACTGAGGAGTATAAAGATTTTTTTAAGTTCGCCCATGGTGTGAGACTAAGGAGGATGGCATTCAACAATGTACCATGGAATAATAGTGGGCCGGATATGCTTAGGGATTGGAAATATGGATGGCCTCTAACTCAAATTAATTATCGGAACTTCAGTAGTTTATATTCACAATTGGAACAATTGTATCTTGTTAATGTGAACAGGGAGCTTAGTTGTCAAGATTTATTAAATATTTATTTCGGAGGATTAGATGAGCGTTTATTTTTCTTTTTAGATGAATTCGACCAAATAACAGATGAAGAAATACCCACCCCTACAAAAGAATATTTTAAAACCTTGCGAAAGGTAAAATGCAAAGATTCTGTTCTAAAACAACTGATTTACAATCTAGAATTTCTAATCAGAGTCTCCTTAAATAAAAAATTTCAAAAATGCGACATATACACTAAAGATGAGCCAAGTCTGATCAAGGGACTTATTTACTTCTCAGCCGCAGCAAATAAAAGAAATACAATAACAGAAGAAGACATCATAAAAGCTTACAACACCCATTTCAAACTTTTAAAAACAGATGTCACCCACTATCCCCTTAGAGAAGATGTGTTCAAAAGTACTAATTACAACAGTATAAAAGCCAAATTAGTGCACTACAGCCTTAAACTGGGAATAACACACGGATGAAAAAACCACCACACCCACACTAAACCCCACCATCAGCCAGAGCTGGTCAAATCAGGTGACAAGATCACCATAACCATTACAGCAGACCCTGACACCCAATCTGTAAAAGCATACATTCAGGATAACACCTACCAACTCACCAAAAATAAAGGCACTTGGAGCATGGAATATCCCACACCACAAATTGGTGACGGAGTCTACTCCATCCTACTCATGGCCCAGGACATGGTGGGCAACACCAACCAAACACCACTCACATTCACTGTGGACAACACACCACCCGTCATCAATCCGGAAATCAATCCAGAAAGTGCCAAACCTGAAGAAACAATAACCATAACCGTAACCACATCACCAGACACGCAGAGTGTGGTGGCAATTATAGGCACGCAAAGAATCAACCTCACACAACAATGGAATCTGGACCACCAATTATACCCTACCCCTAGATAGCACCTTTGACATCCACACCATACTAATAGAAGGAACAGACATGGTAGGAAATGCGGGCCCCAATCCAAGACCAGAGCCTAATCCCGGGCTAAATCCAGGACCCATGCCTGGGCCCGAACCAGAACCAACACCCCACCCCCTTAAACAACCCACAAACACAGTTACAACGTGACATAGCAGGAGTCAGACAAGCAGTGCAACAAGGCAGCATCCAAGATGGAATGAACCAATTTTTCATGCCTGACTGGAATTTACAATCACCTGAACCAACACCAAAAGAATTTAATGAATGGGAATCTCAGCATTTCCAGATTCTCATGACTGGTGTATCTAAAAGATTCAAAAATCATTTTATAGAGTACACTAACTTTCGAAACTCTATTTTTTCCTTGAAAGGCTTTGGATAGATCATGAAATTATAATTAATATTCTCTTATAAAAGGCTGTAATTCAGAAGTATCCATCAAACCCATACCTTAAAAACAAAATAACAGGGCTGAGGAGTTAAGTATTGAACTTTTACATTTTCCGGAGGAGTTCCCTTTGGAAATGCTGCTAGATGAGTATTAAAGGCTTTATCTGGATTTCCAGAGGAATATACATGTAACCAGAGTACAGCAGTGCTGTTGTTACCCATGATCCCTTCTATCATGCCATTTAGGAGAATGGGCTTGTTTTGGAAAAGTTGAGTATATTCTGTCCTATTTTCCGGCCTATCTATCATCCACATTGCCACCGGGTCTTCTATGCTAGCTGGGTCGGTTATTAGGTAAAAATCTGTGGAATTTAACATACCATCTGTCACCCTTAAAGGATAACAGACCCATCCAGCTTCCCTGTTTTTATAATCCACCTTTTCATGTGATTGACTTCCAGTACCCTCCCCATGTGGGCATTCATCCCCAAACTGGTTCTGGGAGGATAACAGAGATTGATCCCGAGCATTGATAAAAACCATTTCCGTGGTGTTAAGGTAATTGCAAAGAACAGTACGGTTTTCCACAAACACTTCAGAGGATGAGTCGTTTTCACCAATATCTTTCACGTTGATGGGTTCCAGAGACTGATCCACAGGATAGATCACCAGAGTGGATTTACAATGGGAAGGAATTACATTACCATTTATTAGTTTATCATAATTCTCTTCAAGACGTTTTATCTTCACCATACTAATTACGTTGGAGTGGGTTTTTTTATTTATTTCCAGGTCCGATAATCCTGGGGTGACACCATTTACATCTGGAAATTTCTCCCAATTTTCTGGATTTCCAGGAGTTTTAACCAGCATATCAGCACCAGCCTGGGCAATTCTTTCCAGAGAATTTCCATAGGAATAATCTTCCATTTTAGAACCAACAATGTCCATGGCATCTGCAGAAACTCCTAATATGACGGTTATGATAATAAGAGCCATCATTATATCTATGGAGAAGACCATTCCATATTTATTTCCTGCAAATCTATCCCCAGACATTTTTTTCACTTGGATCCTTTCTAAAAAATGGGCACCCCATACTTTTGCCGGTGGGAGTTATCCAGATACAAGGAGAAATAGTGATTTTCACTACTGAAATATAATATAGGGTGGCCAGAATAGGTTCCGTGTCCAGTATCATTGAAAATAACGTGATCCACTGAACTGGGAGCAGTGGAGGAATTATTCATACAGGGGGAAATTGTTGGTGCAGGTATGATGAAGGTTTCCATACCATAATGGGAACAGATACCCTTTCCTTCCATTCTGCAGAGGAAGCAGGCCCCATCATTACTTTCATGATAAAACCCATTGTCGATACAGTTTTTCAAATTTACCAATTCATTGGTGTTTCCATGGAGGATGTAAGGATCATAGGGGCATTTTTTGATTGATAATGGAGAAGTGGCATTTTCATAAGCCTCATAGTTTTTAATTCCCCTGGATTGGAGATAATTTGCCAGGCTGGAACCGTAAGATATGCGTTCTTCATTTATGGTGGCACCTCCATGACCCCTGCACTTAACAAAAGGTAAGGGATCGTAGATAGGGAATGATCCATTGGTAAGGGAGATGTTCTGGGTTAAATTTACATTATGTTTCAGGGTGCCCTTTTCCACAGTGATTTTTGATTTGACCTCCACACAGAATGGATCGTAACTATTATCCACCTTCAATATTATACACTCAACAAACACGCCCTTATCAGCGTATTTGGAACAGTACTTATCCATTCTATTCTGAAATTCTTCTTTAACCTCCTTTCTACTGTTGGAAAGGGGAATTCCACTATTTACAACTTCGAGAGATTTGTCTCTAATCACTTCCCGCCCTATAAATGGTAAATTCGTCTCCAGATCTGTTGCAACACCTAAAACCTCATGAGAGTTTAGGGTAGCTTCCTGAGTTTGTGCTTCATTTGTACTTAGGTCCACCAACACCATTAACAGCAAAAATGCTGGTAAAATTAGGAAAAAAGAAGCTAAACTCATTACATAACCCTTATTGTTCATTATTTCCCATTTTTTGTTTTTATAATATGGTTTCTAGGCTTTTTATGAGAATTTTACCACGAATATAATTATTATTTATTATATAAAAAGTAATACAATATAAAGTTATTTCTAAAACAAAAAAATATATTATGCCATACCAAAATAGGATAAAGACTAAAAAAGATCATAAAAATATATCAATTGGATCCCGCCTTAATCCCATGAATCATAAAACATATAAAAACACCAGTGATTATATAAGGATTTATAGAAATTAGATCAAATTATAAAAATCTAAATCAGATTGAACTGAATTTTCAGCTAAACCATAACCAATTAATCAAAAGCTTAGCGAGGTATAATAAATGAAAGATATTGTAAGAGGCTGGCGTCACATCTCCCAAAGATATAATCTCATCGGATCAAAGTGTTTACAATGCGGTGAAGTATTTTTCCCCATGAGGGTTATTTGCCCTAAATGCAGAAGAAAAGGTCAATTAGAACCCATAAAATTCAATGGAAACGGAAAAATTATGAGCTACTCTGTTATACACACCCCCACAGATGAATTTAAGAATATATCCCCCTACGCTGTGGCTATTATTGAACTAGAAGAGGGAGCCAAAATCACCAGCCAAATCGTGGATTGTAACCCCGATGAAATCGAAATAGGTCAGCAAGTAGAGCTAGTATTCCGGAAAATCAGAGAAGAAGGCGACGAAGGAGTGATATCCTATGGTTACAAATTCAAACTCAAACAGTAAAGTAGGGATCGTGTTAGTGGGCCACGGCAGCCGACTACCCTATGGTAAAGATGTTCTAAGTCAGTTAGCAGAGATCTACAGGAATGAAAGTGATCATCCGGTGGAAATAGGATTTATGAACATGAACAAACCCTCCATCCCCGCATCCATCAATAAACTGTCCCAGATGGGGGTTGAAAAAATTGTGGTTACCCCTGTGTTCCTGGCACCAGGCGTGCACACCACCGAGGACATCCCCCGTATTCTAGGACTAAATAATAATGGAGACGAAACCCAGGAACACAGCCACGACCATGGCCATGGTCACAGCCACGACCACGGGGAAACTGAGGAGATCCATTTCCACGGAGAAATAATCTACACTGATCCCCTGGGTCCCGATCCAAAAATCGTTTCCATAATAAAAGACCGGGTAAACAATGCCCTCTAAAGATAATGCCCTCTAAAGATATAAAACAACCAAAAAATCTTAAAATTTCAGATATTGGTGAGAAAAAACTCATTAAACGACTCCTTTCAAGGAGTCGTGCTCTCCAACCTAATTCTCCTTTTTTTGATGATTTTTATTTTAAAAGCCTCAGTGATGATGCTGCACTTATCGACCTGGATGATAAATACTTAGTGGTTACTGCTGATCTTATACTGGAATCCGCCCACTTACCCCAGGATATGAGTCCTAAAGAGAAGGGTATGAAGGTGGTTACCGTGAATGTCAGTGACCTGGCTGCCATGGGAGCCAAACCCATTGGTTTCATACTGTCTCTGGGATTACCAGGAGACCTTCCTCTGGATGAATTCGACGAAATAATGGATGGCGTGCTCTATTCATGCCAGAACTACGAAATAGGACTTACTGGGGGAGACACAAACCAATCTGATGAACTAATCCTTAGTGGAACCGGTTTAGGAGTGGTGGATAAAAAAAAAGTTCTAATGAAAGATGGTGCCAGTCCAGGGGATGTAGTGGCAGTCACCGGTCCCCTTGGTGTGGCTGCAGCAGGATTTGAATTCTTACTATCACCACCCCCTGTAAAGGAAGTTCTTAAAAAAAATCTAAAACCTTCCACCTTAAAATTAATCAAAAAACATGCCATTGAGCCTCAAGCTCGATTAAACGAAGGAATAATGCTAGCTGATACTGGTGCAGTGACTTCTGCCACGGATATAACTGATGGTCTGGCTAGTGAAGTGGGTGAACTGGTTTCTGCCTCCGAAAATGGAGTGGGGATAACCCTTTATGAAACCCTGATTCCCATAATTCCAGAAGTGGAAGAGGTGGCACATGCATTAAATAAGGACCCACTGGATTTTGCCCTTTATTATGGTGAGGACTTTGAACTTCTTTTAACTGTTGAAAAAGATGATTTTAGCCATTTAAAGGACCAGTTTGGGCTTTATGAGGTGGGTGTGGTGACCAGTTCTGGGAAGATGGAAATAGTAAATAAAGATGGAAAAACAAATTTATTAGAGTCCAAAGGTTACCAGCACTTTAAATAGTGAAGATCTTGAATAAAGGATAAGATTCTTAAATAAGTGTAAATACCTTGAATCAGATTATTTTCTAAAAATCATTGCACATGAAATAGGGAGGGTCTATTCAATGAAGAGGGAAGCCATGCTTTATGAGAAGCTGGATGGAATGTTGAACTGCCATGTATGTAACCGGAGATGTGTTATCTCTCCAGGAAAGACTGGTTTTTGTGGGATGAGAGAGAATGATCAGGGGATCATGTACAGCCTTAACTATGCCTCTGCATCCTCAGTGGCAGTAGACCCCATTGAAAAAAAACCACTTTTCCATTTTTACCCCGGCAGCCTATCATTCAGCCTGGGAAGTGTTGGCTGTAATTTCCGCTGCCCCTACTGCCAGAACTGGGCCATATCACAGGCCGATCTCCATGAAATCGGAACCCGAAATATTCTACCTGATGAGGCCATCAAGCTGGCTCTGGAAAATGACTGTAAATCCATTTCCTGGACCTACAATGAACCCACCATGTGGTTTGAATACACCTATGACTCGGCAAAACTGGCCCATGAAAATAATTTAAAAACAGTTTACGTTACCAATGGTTACATGAGCTCAGAATCTCTGGAATTAATCTCACCCTACCTGGATGCAGCCAATGTGGATATGAAGGGGATGTCTGAAAAGTTCTACCAGGAACTGTGCCAAGCCCACTTGGAACCAGTGCTGGAAAATATTCAGACCATGCATGATCATGACATTCACATCGAACTAACTAATCTGGTGATACCCGGCTACAATGATTCCAAGGAAGACCTCAAGTTACTGGTGGAATTTGTGGCCGATGTAGATGTACGCATTCCTCTCCATTTCACTCGATTCTATCCCCATTACCAGATGAACCAAGTCCCCCCTACTCCGGTGGAAACCCTGGAAAAAGCCCAGAAGATGGCTTTAGATGCAGGTGTGAAGTACGTTTATGTGGGAAATGTTCCCGGGAGTGATGGTGAGAATACAAGGTGCCCTGAATGCAGTGAACTCCTCATAAGGAGAGATGGTTTCAGTATCGGAGAGAATAATCTGAAAAAGGACAAAAAATGTCCAGAATGTGGGGCAGAAATTGATATTGTATTTTAGTTATTTTTCTAAGGCTATGTCCCTTATTTTAGTTTATAAAAAAATATTAAATGGATACTTTAAAAAAGATGAATTAAAGGATAATTTGGGCTTATAAAAAGTAATTAAATGGAAGAACTAACTCTTTCAAATTTTTCCAGCTTGTCCAGTGGTTTGGTGGCATCCACTCCAACTTTGGTGGTGGTTCCGTCTGGTTTGGCACAGGGGTCCAGGGATGATCCACGGGCTCCAGGTACAATCAGAATGTCTTCATCACCCTTGACCCTGGTGGCGATGGCGTATTCCACATCTTCGGCATCGAATATGTCAATGTCCTCGTCCACCACTACACAGTGTTTTAGTGAGGGGTGTGCGGCTAGTGCAGCCATTATAACATTTTTACCATCGCCCTGGGTTTGTTTCTGTATGGACACTGCAGCGTGGAGCCAGCAGCACCCACCCTCTGTTAGGGCCACATTTTTAACTGTGGGCAAGGTGTTTTGAACAGCACTGAATATTCTAGGTTCCTGGGGGAGGCCCTGCAAGAGTTTGTGCTCGAGACCTGCCGGCATTATTGCATGGTACATTGAATCATGACGGTAATGCATTCGTTCCAGTTCGATCACTGGTTCCATCCGCACCACATCATAGGTGTCGGTCAGGTCAACGAATGGCCCTTCTTCAGCCCTTTCGTGAGGTAGCATTCGTCCTTCCAGGAGTATTTCGCACTCAGGAACATCTAAATCCACTGTTTCACATTTTATTAGTTTCATTTCTCCCTGGTGGAAGTGATTGGCCACTTCCAGTTCATCCACATTGATGGGCACAGAAGTAGTGGTGGCCAGAAGAGTGGCAGGATGCATTCCAATGGCAATGGCCAGTTCTAAAGGTTCATCCAGTTCTTCAGCACGTTTATGATAGGTGTAAAGGTGACGGGGAACTATACGGGCAGTTAGCTTGTCCTTTCCCAGAAGAAGCATACGGTGGATGGATGCATTCCGGATACCGGTTTCAGGATCCTTGGCAATGATCACCCCTGAAGTAATGTATGGTCCTCCATCACGCAGGTAGTAAGTTAGTATAGGTATTTCATTGAGGTCTGCAGGTTTGGAGACATCAAAACAATCCCCCAGGTTTTTAAAATCATTAATGGGTACCGGATTATTGATTGCATCCATTATTTTCTGAGTAATTCCAGCCACATCGGTATTTATGGCCCGGGCAATCTTCTCACGAGTGTTACATATCCCGGATATGACTTTCATACCTGATTCACTGATGTTTTCCATTATGATGGTTTCTTTAGGATATTTTTTCATAAATTCAGCGGCTTCAAGGTTAACTGAAACCTCTTTATCAATTTTAATAGTGTTAAAATCTTTTTCAAGAGTTTTTAGGAATCCTTTCATAAGTTCACCAACCATTTATTTTATAGAGTAATAATAAATATTTAGAGGAATATTAGGAGTATCAAAATCCAGACATAATTAGCTGGGCATAAAAAGCTGTTTGCAGAGCATTTACCTCCTGTTTCTTCCTTTTTTCTATCTTTTTTCATAACTCTTAGCATTATAATATTTGACTTAGTTGGTGAATATATTTATTGATAACAATAATAAGGTGAATTGTAAAATTCTATGATTTATGAAGATAAAACTGAATTAAACCCAATTCCTTAGGTTGAGTTATTAAAAAGATATACAGCTAAAATATAGTGATTAGATAAAAAAGAGCATGAAATTCATCTTTTACAGTTGATATTACCCTTGAAACGTAAAAGATCTTCCATTATTTCTTCATCCCCTATACTCAGCATTTCAGCCGCGAGTATAGCTGCATTTCCACCTGAATCAATACCAGTGGTGGCTACTGGAACACCGGGAGGCATGTTCACCATGGATAACAGGGCATCCATACCCCCCATTTTAATGGCACATGGCACTCCAATAACTGGTTTTTCAGTGTAGGCCACCACGGCACCAGTTACATGGGCTGAAAGTCCAGATATGGCAATGAATATTTTTGCATCTTTATTTCGTTTCAGGAAGTTCTCAAATTTATCCGGAGAGCGGACTGGGGACACCACTGAAGAGTCATAAGTGATGTTGAGTTTATCCAGGAACATGGTTGTTCTTTTGGCCACTTTGATATCACTGTAACTTCCAGAAATCACCGCCACTTGAGGCGGGCGAATTTCATCCCTAACTTTACCGGGGTGGGTGGTAATTTTATGGATTTTATCCGCAGGACTTTCTTTAACAGTTTCTTTTTGCTCCAGATCAGGGTTTATTCTGGAATAGTATTTGCCATTCATCTGGAGGAAAAGTTTTTCTTCATCTTCAGCGATCTTGGAATAGTATTCTTTGCGGAAAGAGGATAATCTTTCCCGGATATTCACATCATCAATACCTATGATCTGAGCAGCGAGTAAGGCCGCGTTTTCACCACGATCGATTCCTACGGTTGCCACTGGTGCACCTAAGGGCATCTGCACTGAGGCAAAAAGAGCATCCAGCCCAGCCACCTTAACATCCACTGGCACCCCAATAACCGGTTTATGAGTAATCCCTGCTATTATGCCTGGAAGATGGGCTGATAATCCTGCTATTCCTATAAAAACTTCTACACCATTTTTGGCTGAATTTAAAACTATTTTTTTAACTTTCTCATGGGTGCGATGCGCTGAAGCCACCCGGAGATCGTAGTATATTCCCAGTTTTTCCAGAATTGCGGTGGCTTTTTCGGCAATTTTAAAATCAGAAGCACTACCCAGTATGATCATTACCTTTGGTTCCATTATAATCCTCACTTTTTACTATCGGGTACAATTAGAAATCAATACTACCCACTTACACATAATAATATGCTTTAACTGATAATAAAACTTTTAGTTAAATAGACCAAAATAAAAGGAGAAGTCTTATATAAGCTTATAAGTTAGTTTGGGTAATTAGTTGTATAGAATTTGATGTTCGTTGTATAGAATTAGAGGTGTAATATAAGTGTCTTGGATTATTCTGTTATTTGTCCTGATCATCGCTTCGGTGAAAACCAGGAGCTCAAAAAAACCAATGACCGTTTCGGTCATATTACCAGCTTATAATGAGGAAAAAACTGTTGCCAGTGTGATAAAAACAGTGCAGGCCCTGAATTATGTTGATGAAATAATCGTGGTCAATGATGGTTCCCTGGATGATACCGAACAGGTGGCAAAAGAAGCAGGAGCCACAGTTATAAGCCACACCAAAAACCGTGGGAAGGGTGCCGCTATAAAAACTGGATTTAAGAATTCTAAAGGAGATGTGGTAGTGTTTATGGATGCTGATCTCCAGAAGCTGGTCCCCAAACAGGTGGACAAAATGATCCAACCCATCCTTAATGATGAGGCAGATGTTACCAAAACCAAATTCAAAAGAGAAGCAGGTCGAGTGACTGAACTAACTGCTAAGCCTCTTTTAAGCTTTTTCTTCCCAGAAATCAAGTTTGAACAACCCTTAAGTGGTCAATTCGCTGCTAAAAGATCTTTCCTGAATAACATTCAACTGGAAGATGATTACGGAGTGGATGTTGGAATTGTATTGGACGCCGATGTGATGGGAGTACGGGTTAAAGAAGTGGACATAGGAAATATCAGCCACTCTATGTCCTCCCTCTACGAACTGAACATCGTGGCCACTGAAGTAGTGAGGACCATAGTGGATCGGGCCAACAGCTACGGTAGAATAACCATGATCGACACCCTGGGAAAATCCATCAGGATGGGTGTTCTAGGTCTTTCTTTAACCACCCTTGGATTCTTCTTTGTCTTCTTCATCAGAATCCGCCCTTCATACCTCGCCCTATACATAGGACTAGCCATAGTCGTAATCGGGATTATCATAGCCACATATTACATCATTAAGATCATCAGGGCATCTATTAAAACCATTTTAAGGCCAGATGATAAGTCCCGGAACCTGAAATCATTCTTCTACATGCACTCACCCCTTGTAGTTTCCGCACTTATCATGTTCGCAGTGCTCTTTACCATGTTGGGCTCGGTGCACGTGGATGAAGGGAAAATATCCATTGAACCCGCTGCTAGAAATGTGATATTCTGGAAGCAACCAGTTGAAAACCAAACCATCGATATCCGGGGACCCTACACCGTGGACAGTGCCCTGGAAAATGAGTTTTCAATTATTAGAATACCGCAGGATGCTCTGAATACATTGGAACTGGGATATGGAGATAAGATTATCATTGGCGAGCAGAGTTATACTCTGAATCAGACCATTCCTGGTGAGGATAGCATAATGAGAATACCATACAATGCCCGTACCACCCTAGGAATCAATGTACGTGACGTTATACGAGATACTGATCTGCGTAATTACTTCAAGGACCTCTACGCCACCAAGAACATCACTCTGAGCACGTCCAATATGACTATGGTTGAAGGGATTATAATCAAAAACACAGTAAGTGATGCTAAAACCATCAATATCTACCTCAACAATGAGAAAATAGGCACAACCACCGGGATACTTAAAGATGGATCTTATAAAATCTATATGAATGGTTACCTTTATAAGACAATCCAAGTGAACAATGATAACTCCCAAAAAACATTCACAATGACTAAAGGCAATAACGTGGTGAGGATTGAAGTTGCTGGAGATGTCAAGTCCAGTACAGAGCTCCCCACATCTGATAAGGGAATTTTGTTCTACTTTAACTTCCCAGGTAGTTGAAGTTAAACTGAAATTTCCTTTTTTATAACTGAATTACTTTAGTTTTCGCATAATCAAAGAATGAAATTCAGAAAGAATGAAATAGAAATCTAAAAAAGGGAGATTTCGTTAAAAAATAGCCAGACACCAGTAACAGTGCAAACATACATCAATAATAAACCTTCACTGCCTCTTCAATATCATTGTACATACCCAGTGCAGCTAAAGCACCTATTTTCCCCTGGGAACCGGTAACTTCCACTAGTTCTACACCCACTTCTTCCGCCACTTTTTCTGCTTCTTCCACCGTTAACATGGATTTTTTGGCAGCTTCCCCATAAGATCTGAGCTTTTCAGGGACATTAATACCTTCAAGAACAGCAATTGCGGTTTTATCAGATAATGTTCCTTTTTTAAGAAGTTCAACTACCTTCTGAATCACTTCATCTTTTTCTCCTGGTTTCACTGCGAATACCAGGGCGATGCCCACACAGTTCTGGGTTTTGTTGGGATTGTGAGGATATAACTGGACGGTGATATGATCCAGATACTCATATCCCTGTCTGGCCAGTTCCGCACCTACATTATGAGCCAGTGTCCAGGTGGCTCCTTCGTCTTTGGTGTCAGTGTCATCAATACCTATAACCAATTTCTCCATTCGTGGAGTGACCACTGTAGCTCTTCCCACTTTGGATCCTCCACCTACATCGTGAAGTTCTACTCTTTTGACTCCTTCAGCCATTCCCCTACACATGGCTGCGCCTACACCTGCTCCAGCCAGTCCAGCGTGGACTACTTTAACTTCATCATCACCAACAGAGACTTCTTCTATCCCTGCAGCGTGCAGGCTGGGTTTGAGACTTAAATTGGATTTTTCGGCCTTAACCAGAAAGGTATGTCGGTTGCCGTCTCTTTTAGCCCCCAGTACTATGTCACTGCTGTTCTGGTACTGGTAGATCATCCACTGGGATCCACTGATGCAAGGGTGGTATTCCACGATCTCCACCAGGTCGTTATCCACCATGGTGAGGACCTTCTGGTATGGTGCAACCCATGGGTCCTGGAATTTATCCTTTAAGTCACGAGGGGTGAGTATTTCCATGAAGTCTCTCCAAAATATTTGATCCTTTATTTATTACTTCAATTAGTACATGAAAAATAATAGATAATAATTGGATATAACTTTAATCCAACTATTTGAGCCGTTCGGTCATTTTAACTACGGCTTCAACGGCACGTTTAGCATATTCAACCCTCTGATGGGCTTCCAAACGGGTCATGCCAGGGCCAGTGATTCCCAGTCCCACTGGTTTATCGTATTCCAGTGCCAGGTCTGCAATTTTACGGGAGGCATGCTGGACCACGATTTCATCATGGGATGTGGCTCCTTCAATTACCGCTCCCAGGGTTACCACTGCATCAATATCATCCTGTTCTAAGAGTTTTTTGATGGCCAATGGCATGTCAAAGACTCCTGGGACAGTTATTACTTCTGTTATTTCTGATTCTAGAAATTTAGCGTGTTCTTTAGCTAATTCTAACATCATATGGGTGATGTCGTAATTAAATTCTGCTACTACGGCTCCAATTCGAACTTTTACCATATTATTACCTTCCAAAATCTGTTAGGTCATGTATTTTATTAGTTAACTATTCTACAAAGTTAATTATTATTTTTTTTATGAATTGGATAAACATTAATTCAAATCATCAGGAAAAATCCGGCCACTGAACTTAAAGCCATGATAAAGATGATGAAAATAACTACCCATTGAGTTTTGGTCATTCTTTTATCTCCATTATTAGTCATATCAGGAATTTAGAAACTTCTTTTAGAATTTCAACCAATATATCTATTTTTCCTACGTATTGTAGTATTGATGCTCTAACGGTTCCACATAAGTCATAAGCTCCCATATGATTCATTGATAGTATTGCAGAGTGAAAACCGCTCCTGACACAGATGGATCAAGTTTCTTGAAGTACCTTGGCCAGGTCATGGGTTTTATATTATTTATATTGAAGGAAACAATGCCATAAATATTTTCTGGACTGCCATAGATTGTGACTTTTCCAGGCCCTGAATCTCCAGGTACATGTCCGGGTAAGTTTCTTACTATGTCTTTGTATATTGGGCATTCCAATTCTTTTTTAGATAATCTATGGCTGCTCCCAGCGTATGAATCCGGCAATCTTTTTAATTCTCCTTTCAAAGAAGGCTGGAGCTTCAGTGAGGTTGAAATCATCATCAGTGCCATCGTCCACAGTGCCACCACCAAGTTAAGGGATTTCAGTTCTTCCTGTGCATTTCTGCACCGAAGAGGAGACCCAGTAATCCATGTATATCACCTCTTCCACTAGGGGAATGTCCCTCCTAACTTGGGCTGTTTTCATGATATAACCTAATATCTCCTTTAAATTTAGTTATAATTATGATCGGATAGTATATAAAAATTTTAAAAAATAATAAATGATAAACTCAATTTTCCAGTGTGATTAAAGAGAAAATGAAATTAAGAAATATGGGTTGAGTGTGAAAAGGTTCACACTTGGAGTTAGTTATACTCTTCCAGTTTACTTCTGACTTCTGCAGCCATTTCCATGGTGGATGAGCTGCCACCCAGATCTCCAGTAACCACTTTGCCTTCTGCCAGGACTTCCACCAGAGCATTCTCCAGTTTACGGGCTGCATTATTTTCATCCAGGTAATCCAGCATCATAACTGCAGATAGGATCATTGCAGAGGGATTTGCAACTCCTTTACCTGCTAGTCTTGGGGCTGAACCATGAACTGGCTCGAATAATCCCTGATTTTCTCCAATATTGGCTGATGGGATCAATCCTAAGCCTCCCACTAATCCTGCTCCTTCATCAGATAGGATGTCTCCGAAGAGGTTGGTGGTTACAATTACATCGAACATTTCTGGTTTGGTGATGAAAAACATGGCAGTGGCGTCCACGTAACGGTCATCCAGTTCCATGTCCGGATAGTCTTCAGCTACCTTGTAAAATGTTTCTTTAAAGAGGCCGTCGGTTTTTTTAAGTACATTAGCCTTGTGAACTGCAGTAACTTTCTTCCTACCTGTTTTTTTAGTGTATTCAAAGGCGAATTTGCATATTCTCTCGGAAGCTTTTCTGGTGACCACTCTGGTGGCAGTGGCTCCTTCTTCAGTTTCTTCTTCCAGGCCTATGTATAGTCCTTCAGTGTTTTCACGGACTATGACAAAATCCAGGTTGTCAAAGATGCATTTGGTTCCGGGATATGATTTCACTGGTCGTAGGTTCACGTACAGGTCCAGTTCCTGCCTCATTTTAACGATCACATCTGCTGCTGATTCTCCTGCCGCCCCGAATAAACAGGCTTGTGATGCTTTAACTATGTCCACTGTTTCCCGTGGTAGGGCCACCCCTGTTTTTTCCATGTACTCATCTCCTGCATCAGCGAATGTGTAATCAAAAACTACATCTATTGCCTCTAAAACATGCAGGGTTGCTTCCATAACTTCTTTTCCAATCCCGTCTCCGGGTATAACTGCTATTTTATACATATTAACACCTATACTCTTTTTATTGATTTAATCCTAATCGAAAAGATTGAATCAATGACCTTGATAATTCACATTGATTCCAATCTGATTCATATGACTTTTTAATCCTTTATCTCAGCCAGATGGTTTTTCAGGTAGCTAATTAGCCCTCCTTCGTTCATGATTCCCATCATGAATTCAGGGAGAGGTTTTATTTCAAATTCTTTAGACCTGTTCACATCTTTTATAACACCTAGGTCAATGTCTATCTCTATTTCATCCCCTTCCCCTATGTGTTTGGAGATTCCTTTGGCTTCTATGAGGAGTAAACCGATGTTTATAGAGTTCCGGTAGAATATTCTGGCGAATGATTCTGCTACCACAGCCGATATTCCTGCTCCTTTTATAGCTATTGGTGCATGTTCCCGGGATGACCCGCAACCGAAGTTTTTCCCGGCCACAATGATGTCACCTTTTCCTACTTTTTTAGCAAAATCAGGATCATGGCCTTCCATAACACAAGCTGCAAGTTCTTCTTCTCCAGTTAAAACCAGATATCGGCCAGGGACGATCATATCCGTGTCCACGTCATCAGGGAACTTCCAAACTTTTCCTTTGAGTACTTTATCCATAATTACCACCTTTAAAATATTTTTTTTTAAGTGATTAAATTTGTTTAATTGCTTTTTAACTTTCTACATGGGTAAGAGTATTTTACTCCCTTGGATCTGTTATTTTACCCTTGATTGCTGATGCAGCGGCCACCGCAGCTGAACTAAGGTAGACTTCGGCTTCGGGACTTCCCTGTCTGCCCTTGAAGTTTCGGTTGGAGGTGGAGAGACTCGTTTCTCCAGGTCCCAGAAGTCCTACATGGCCACCCAGGCAGGGCCCGCAACAGGGGTTGCATACCAGTGCCCCGGCATCTACGAATATGCTCATGAGCCCCTCATCCAGTGCCTGACGGTAGATTTCACGGGAGGCGGGTATTACCAGCATCCTTACATCATGGGAGACTTGTTTTCCCTTCAGGATTTCTGCTGCTACCTGCAGGTCATCCAGGCGTCCGTTGGTACATGATCCCAGGAATACTTGGTCTATTGGTGTTCCATCCACCTCGGTGACTGGTTTTACATTGTCCACGTTGTGGGGGCAGGCAATCTGCGGTTCCAGATCATTTACATCCACGTACATGGTGGTGAGTGAGTCTGCATCTTCATCAGTTTTGAAAGCATCATAAGATTTGGTTGTGCGTCCTTTGAGGTAATTTTTGGTTTTTTCATCCACTTCCACCATTCCAGTTTTACCACCCATTTCTATGGCCATGTTACACAGAGCCATACGCTGGGATATTGACATGTTACTGGTGGTTTGGCCTCCAAATTCACAGGCCTGGTAGGTTGCACCGTCGGCCCCTATCTGTCCGATGATGTTGAGGACCACATCCTTGGAGTATACATGTTGTCCTAATTTGCCTTCTATTTCAAATTTTATGGTTTCAGGCACTTTGAACCATAGTTTTCCGGTTGCAAATACCATTGCCATGTCGGTTGAGCCAATTCCAGTTGCAAATGCACCTAATGACCCGTGAGTGCAGGTGTGAGAGTCTGTTCCCACAATTACTTCTCCTGGAATTACGTGTCCTTTTTCAGGGAGTACCTGGTGACATACTCCTTCTCTAACATCGTAGAAATTGGCTATTTCCTGTTTTTCCACGAATTCTCTCATAAACATATGGTTTTGTGCGGCTTCCAGGGAATCTGCTGGTACCTGGTGGTCAAAAAGAACCACGATCTTCTCTGGATCCCATACCTTTTCCACCCCGATCTTCTGGAATGATTTCACTGATAATGGCCCGGTTAGATCATGGGTCATGGCCACGTCGATATTAGCCATAACAATTTTTCCTGCACTTGTTTCCTCTAGTCCTGCTGATTTTGCCAGTATTTTTTCTGCCATGGTCATTGACATGTGCTTTTCCTCCATTTAATATAATAACATCCATTGAACTTATTTACCAAGAAAATTGTTTCCATCCAATGGTTTTAACTACAATTATGATTTTATTCGGATAATAATCTGTTAACGTGTGATTAATCCCTTTAGAGCTATAATTTGGAAACTGTGATTTTATTTACAATTTTCACGAAATTTTCTACTTCTTCCGGGTTTAATATCTTTAGAACCTTTTTTATCGTATTTTTATGGACTTGTTTGTGCATTTCCATTATTTGGTTACCTTTAGGGGTTAATTGCAGGGAATAGAAACGTTTGTCCTCGTTGGATTGGATTTTGTTTATAATCCCCAGATCAATCAGCTGGTTGATGGCTATAGATACCGTTGATTTTTTCACTTCCAGTTTCTTGGCCAGTTCCGAAACGCTTATTCCCTGGTTTTTATCGATTAATTCTATGTAGTAAAGTTGTCTAAGAGTGTATTCTTTTAAATCTCCACTTCGAAGTTGTGTTTGGAATTTTCTCATTAGATCGCTAAGTTTATCCATTGATTCTACCAGTTCAAGCTCCTTATTCATAGGTGATCACCTGTCAAGTAAATAGTTTTATCTAACTAACTATTATTTATAGTATTCCCCCATAACTTTTCATAACCAAGGAAATAACACTCCAGAATCAGCACTATTACTTCTCAAAAGCTCGGACTAAACACATCATATATATTTACATACTATCAATAGAAGGAAGAAATTAAGTAATAAAATATATATATAATGTAATACTAACTTGTATATTGAATATGATAGATGATTTAATAATATGACCGGAGAGAGATATTGGTGAGGGAAATAAAATGAGGGAAATGAGCCAAGAGATAAAGGATGAATATGAGAAAATTAAGGATAAAATCTCATACGAAGAATTCTTAAAAAAGATGGAAGAATATAAGAAAGAAAACGCTGATGTAAGCTTTATTGACGATATTAGCATAGCCCATATGGTAGTAGGGGACTATATTACTGAAAAAAATGAACCCACAGAAGAAGTGAAAGATTTCTGGAAAATAAAAGATTTGGAAAGTGGTACCCAGCACATAAATCTTGTGGGGCGGGTAATGAGTATTTCCAATGTTAAGAAATTCACCAGTAAAAAAGGTAGAGAGGGAAAACTAGCAAATCTGATTCTCGCAGATGAAACTGGCAGAATAAGGGTTGTTTTTTGGACTGAAAATATCAAACTAATGGATAAATTCCAGGAAGGCGATGTGGTTCGGATCAATGATGTTGAAGTGAAACAGGGTTTCCGGGAGGATGAAACCCACCTGAACATCCAATCATCCTTGGAAAAATTGGATCCTAAGGATTACCCTAATTTACCCCCATATAACGATAAAATAACTCCTTTAAGTGAGGTTAAAGGAGATGCGGAGGTAAATGTTATTGCCCGTATCATCCGGATCCCCCGAGTAAGATCCTTCGATCGTAATGGGAGAGATGGTAAAGTAGTCTCCCTGGAACTGCAGGACAAGAGTGGTAGCATGCAGTTCACCCTCTGGAACAAAGACACCAACCTCATTGATGATCTGGATCTAAAGGAAGGAGATGCCATCCAGATAATGGGAGCCCAAAGCAGAGTCCGCAATGGAGAAATATCCCTAAGTCACTCCTGGATTGGGAGAATAATAAAAGGAAACTTTGACGTTCCAGAATACCATGAAGATATTCTCAAAATCGGAGACGCCCATGAAATGCGAAATGTTACCCTCGTCGGCCTGGTTAGTAAGGTCTACGATACCATAACCTTCGAACGAGACGATGGAAGCACTGGTAAAGTGAAATCAATGGAATTAGAGGATGAAACTGGAGCCATTAGGGTTACCCTGTGGAACGAGGACACTGAAATCGATGTTAAAAAGGGAGATATCCTGAAAATCATTGGAGGTAACATTGAATTCGATGATTATTCCGGCACCAACTATAGGTTAAACACCAACTGGAACACTAAATTCATCATCAACCCAGTAATAGACCAGGAAATGAAAGATGCACTGAAAGAGGTTGGCAAATATCTTAAACCAATGAAAATCGGTGATCTTAATAAGATTGAGGATGATGGTGAAGAAGTGGATATCATTGGACGTGTGGTTAACCTCTACGAGCCTAACGAATTTCAGCGTGACGATGGCACCGCTGGTCAGGTGAGAACTGCAGAAATTGCCGATGACTCGGGAATGGTGAGGGTTTCCCTATGGGACACTAAAGCCGAACATCCACTTAAAGAGGGAGATGCCCTGAAAATTGAGAACGCACGCACCCGTCTGGGAGATTACCAGGTGGATCTCAGTGTTGGTAGAACTTCCCGACTAATTGAACCCACTGAAGATGAGATAAAAGACTTACCCTCCCTAAAAGATGTGGAATCAATGATCTACCAGAGTAAAAAGATCACCGAGTTGGCAGAAGGAGACAGGGATGTTAGCATTTTCGGCCGAATTCTAAGTATGGGAGAACCAACCCAGTTCACCAAAAGTGACGGCAGCTCCGGCGTGGTTCGTTCCATGGAGATTGCCGACGACACTGGAGTGGTAAGAGCTTCCCTCTGGGATGATCAGGCCAATACAGCCTTTAAAGAAGGTGAAGCTGTTAAAATCGAAAACCCCCGAGTTAGTCTGAGAAATGACCGTATAGAACTCAGTGTAGGTAGAACCACCCTCATTAGTAAACCCAATGAAGAAGAAGCATCTGTTCCCAGTTTGGACGCGATAGAAGGAAAACTCTACCCTCCCAAAAATATTGGAGACATTGAGGAGGGAGATCAGAGCATCAAGGTGACTGGAGAAGTGGTGGATATCCGGGGTAACAAGATACTCTTTGAAATGTGCCCCAACTGTAACAAAAGAGTTAACTGGGTTGACGATGCTTATATCTGCGATATTTGTGGTGAAGAAATCAAAAAACCAAATATGCTGATGATCATCAGTCTCATGTTAGAGGATGACACCGGAACCATAAGTATCACCTTCTTCCGTAAAGCCGCCGAGGAAGTTCTGGGCATCACCACTGCCCAAGCTGAGGAAATCATAGCTGCAACAGGCGATGAAGGATCCCTGGAAGAAAAAGTTGGTGATCTGGTTGGTAGGCAGATCACGGTGATCGCCGATGCCAGCTTCGACGAATACAATGAGGAAGTGCGTTTAAACACCAGGAAAATGGTGGATGTTAAACTTTAATTACTGGTAATAGCAAAATTAGAGTATTAAACCTGGTTTAAGAGCATCCATTATGAAAAATATAATCCAAATAATTAATTTAAACAATTCAAAGGGAGATTAAGATGGTGGAACTGGAAGATTTACCTAATGTAGGAGAAAAAACCGCTCAAAAATTAAGAGATGCTGGTTTTGCAGATATGATGCGACTGGCCACCGCCACCGCCAAGGAACTCAGTGTTAAAGCTGAAATTGGTGAAGGAGTTGCGGAAAAGGTCATCGAAGCTGCTCGGAAGGCAGAGCAGATCGACTTTGAAACAGCCCTAGATGTGATGGAACGCAGGAAAGATGTGGGCCACATCATCACCGGGAGTACTGGTTTAGACGAGTTGATTGGTGGAGGAATAGAAACTCAGGCCATAACCGAGGTTTTCGGAGAATTCGGATCCGGTAAAAGTCAAATATCCCATGAAATCGCAGTTACGGTTCAGTTACCCCCTGAAAAGGGAGGTTTATGTGGAGAATGCGTTTTCATTGACACTGAAAACACCTTCCGGCCCGAAAGGATAAAACAAATAGCAGAAGGATTCACCTTGGATGTAGAGGAAGTTCTGGGCAAGATTCACATTGCCCGGGCATTTAACTCCAGCCACCAGATACTAATGGCTGATAAAGTCAACGAACTCATACAAAAAGGAGTGAATATTCGTCTGGTGATTGTTGATTCCCTTACTTCTCATTTCCGTGCAGAATATGTGGGAAGGGAATCCCTGGCTACACGGCAACAAAAACTGAATCAACACTTGCACACCCTGCAGAACATAGCTAACACTTACAATGTGGCTGTTTTTGTAACCAATCAGGTGCAAGCCCGCCCGGATGCCTTTTTCGGAAGTCCAACCAAGGCTATTGGAGGGCACGTGCTGGGACACGCATCTACATACAGAATATGGCTTAAAAAAGGACTTGCAGGTAAACGTATCGCCCGTTTAGTGGACAGCCCTCACTTACCCGAAGGTGAATCTGTATTCAAAGTAGTTACTGAAGGGATTGTTGATTAATCAAACTCAGGAGACTTTTCCTTCTTTTTCTCATTTTTTTTATTTTAGATAATTTTTCAGTATGTTGATTTGATAATTACGGAACCCATACAAAATTGTTCTGGTATATAAACCTTGTTTAAAAAATTTAATAGAAAACTTTATATTTAGATCTGATTACACCCTAATTCATAAGATTAGATTAATAATCACATTGATGGAAAAATAGGTGATCTAATTGGCAGATGAAAATAAGCAAGAAACAACTGAAGAACCAAAAATCGGAGTCTACACATGTCACTGTGGTATCAACATCGGTGGTGTCGTTGATATCGATGCAGTAAAAGAATATGCAGCAACCCTGCCCAACGTAGTAATATCCGAAGAATACAAATACTTCTGTTCAGACCCTGGACAGGACATGATCCAGAAGGACATTAAAGAAAAAGGCATTAACCGAGTAGTAGTGGCAGCATGTTCACCTCGACTTCACGAACCAACCTTCCGAAGATGTGTTCAGGAAGCAGGACTAAACCAGTTCCTATTCGAATTTGCAAACCTGAGAGAACACGATTCATGGGTTCACATGGGCGAACCTGAAAAAGCAACTGAAAAAGCCAAAGACTTAGTCAGAATGGCTGTTGCCAAAGCCAGGCTATTAGAACCCCTGGAAGCATCCGTTGTTTCCGTGGACAAAAGATCCCTGGTTATAGGTGGAGGAGTAGCTGGTATCCAGTCCGCACTCGACCTGGCTGACATGGGATTCAAAACCTACCTGGTAGAAAAACAACCAACCATAGGTGGACGAATGGCCCAGCTGGACAAAACATTCCCTACCCTGGACTGTTCCATGTGTATTCTAGCTCCAAAAACTGTGGACGCTGCAAAACACGAAAACATCGAACTCATCTCCTTTGCTGAAGTTAAAGAAGTTCACGGTTACATTGGTAACTTCCAAGTAGTAATTGAGAAGAAACCCCGATATGTTAAAGAAGAGGAGTGTACCGGTTGCGGAAGCTGCTCCGAAGTATGTCCAATTGAAATGCCCAACTACTTCGACGAAGGAATGGGTATGGTCAAAGCAGTGTACATCCCATTCCCACAAGCAGTACCACTATGTGCAACCATAGACAAAGATTACTGTATTGATTGTAAACTCTGTGACCAGATCTGTGAACGTGGAGCAATTGACCACGACCAGAAAGCAGAACGTATCGAAATCGATGTGGGTACCATCATCGTAGCCACTGGTTACGACCCATACGACCCAACCGAGAAGAAAGAATGGAGCTATGCTGACGCTGAAAACGTTATCACTGGTATGGAACTGGAAAGACTGATCAACGCATCCGGTCCTACCATGGGTAAAGTTCTAAAACCATCCGACGGTGAAAAACCTAAGAGCGTGGCCTTCATCCAGTGTGTGGGTAGTAGGGATGCTCAAATCGACAAACCATACTGTTCCCGTGTTTGCTGTATGTACGCCATGAAAAACGCACAACTCATCAAGGACAAAATGCCTGACACCGATGTGGCCATCTACTACATGGATATCCGAGCATTCGGTAAAGGATTTGAAGAGTTCTACCAGAGATCCCAGGAAAAATACGGAATCAAATTCATCCGCGGACGACCAGCCAATGTCCTGGTTAACCCAGACGACACCCTGTCCATCCGTGCAGAAGACAGCTTACTGGGTAAAGTCACTGAATACGATTACGACATGGTTGTTCTCTCTGTGGGTCTACAGCCTCCAGAAGGAGCTGAAGAACTCCGACAGACCATCGGTCTATCCAAATCTGCTGACGGATTCCTCATGGAAGCTCACCCCAAACTCCGACCTGTGGACACCCTCACTGACGGTGTTTACCTTGCTGGTGTATCTCAGGGTCCTAAGGATATTCCTGACGCTGTGGCCCAGGCTTCTGGTGCCGCTGCCCGAGCAGCAATACCAATGGTCAAAGGTGAAGTGGAAATCGAACCAATCGTTGCAGTGGTTAACTCCGATGTTTGTGGTGGATGCGAAGTGTGTCTAGAACTATGTCCATTCGGAGCCATTGAAAGGAAGGACGAAAAAGCAACCATCAATGTTGCACTGTGTAAAGGATGCGGAACCTGTGTAGGTGCCTGCCCATCCGGTGCAATGGACCAGCAGCACTTCCGAACTGGCCAGATATTCGCCCAGATCGAAGCTGCCCTGGATTCAGGTAAATAAGGGCAAACACCCTTTTTAACCTTTTTTTATTTAAATCCTTTTTTTTTAAATTAGATTTTTTTTGAGATTATATTTTACCACAACCTAATTATCCGAATTATTACCATTAGGCTATTTTAACTTGACAAAAACTCATGGAATCCACAATATTAATTATGCGAAATCAACCCATACCTTAAATGTGGAATTAATTTTTTAAAAAAAGAGAGGGATGGGTAATGAAGTACCAGGAACTGGGTAAAAAATTCAAAAACATTCTTAAACTGGAAAGGGAACCCGTGGCTATGAAATGGGTTTCCCACGAACCGCGAAATATTCCCAAAGAAGAAGAAAAATCAAGATTCTGCACCAAACTGGACAAATCCATGAAGGGGGAGATTTTCTATTCAACTGCAGAAGAAGAAGAGTGTATGGGCGGTCTTAAATACACTGGAATGAAAGATCCAAAAGAATTTCCTAAAAACATGCGCAGTGGTTCATTTTTAGTCCCAGCAGGAGTTTATAAGAGCATACCCGCAGTGCAACGATCCTGGAAGGATAACCTGGCTATTGAACCCCATATATTCAGTGCCATAATCTTCGCACCACTTATAGAGGCCGATTTTGAACCAGATGTGATATTCGTAGTGGCCAATGCCCGCCAGGGAATGGAAATCCTCCACGCCAACGCCTACGACTCCGGATCACATGGATTAGGGGCTGATTCAGGCCCTATCTGCAGTTCAATGGCTTCTATACCTTACCTTACCAGTAAAGTCACCTATGGTTTTGGTGATATTGGATCCCGAAACCATATGGATCTCCATGATGAGGAGATTATGGTCA
Organism: Methanobacterium subterraneum; assembly: GCF_002813695.1. NCBI lineage: Archaea > Methanobacteriati > Methanobacteriota > Methanobacteria > Methanobacteriales > Methanobacteriaceae > Methanobacterium > Methanobacterium subterraneum. The sequence continues at coordinate 1,862,771 of NZ_CP017768.1, forward strand.
GCATTCCGGCCTCTGATCTGGAAAGGATAATCCAAAACTTGGAAGAAATGAAAACAAAAACTTTCTTCCGGAGGGATGAAACCAAAACAAATGGAGACTAGAATTTCTTAAAAAATACGCTTCCAACCAGTTTAACTGATAAGTTGGAAAGTATTTATATTCCCTTAATTTTATAGTTCCCTATACCAAACCCGCTAATACAATGATATCATGATTTGGCCGGAGGAAAATAATGTCAGATAATGAAAAATACGCTCAGGAAATAAAGGATATTACCAAAAAGCATCATGAATGGATGAAAAACAGTGTGAATCTCATTGCCAGTGAGAACATCACCAGTATCAGTGTCAGAGAGGCACTGGCCACTGATCTGTCCCACCGGTATGCAGAAGGACTGCCCTGTCACCGACTGTACGAGGGATGCCAGTACATCGATGAGATTGAGAACATCACCATTGACCTATCCAAAAAACTCTATAATGCTGAACACGCTAATGTACAACCCATATCCGGAGTAGTTGCCAATATGGGATCATTCTTTGCTTTGGCCAACCATGGAGATGGAATGATGGCCCTGGAAGTTCCCGTAGGCGGCCATATTAGCCATGCCAATGTGAGTGCTGCTGGTATCAGGGGTCTAAAAGTATCACCCCACCCTTTCGATGAAGAAAAAATGAACATCGACGCTGACGCCATGAAAAAGGAAATACTCACCCTTAAACCAAAAATAGTCCTTTTAGGGGGTAGTTTATTCCTCTTCCCCCACCCAGTGGAGGAAGCCCGAGAAGCAGCTGATGAAGTGGGTGCCAAGGTAATGTATGATGGTGCACACGTTCTGGGACTCATTGCCGGAGGACAGTTCCAGGATCCACTACGGGAAGGAGCAGATTTACTGGTAGGAAGTACCCACAAAACATTCCCCGGCCCCCAGGGCGGTATTATCCTCTGTAAAGGAGAATTAAAACAAAAAATTGATGATGCAGTGTTTCCTGGTGTGGTTAGTAACCATCATCTCCACCATCTGGCAGCCCTGGGCATAGCCACTGCAGAAATGGCTGAATTTGGAGAAGCCTACGCCAAACAGATCATTGCCAATGCCCAGGCACTGGCACAGAATTTCCATGAACTGGGTTTCAAAGTACTGTGTGAAGATATGGGCTTCACTGAATCCCACCAGGTGGCCATGGACATGTCCAACATCGGAAAAGCATCCAAGATGGCCAAAGACCTGGAAGCCAATAACATCATTCTCAACAAGAACCTCCTCCCATGGGATGATGTTAACCGCTCTGATGATCCATCAGGTATACGAGTGGGAACTCAGGAGCTAACTCGCCGCGGACTGAAGGAATCACACATGGCAGAAGTGGCCGAACTCATAAAAAAGGTAGTTGTTGACGGTAAAACAGTTAAAGATGAAGCATCTGAATTCATATCCTCATTTGATACTGTACACTACGCTTTCCGTGAGGACCGGGCCTACGACTACATAGAATTTTAAATGAATAGTGGGATTTATCCCAGTAATGGAATCATCAATTTGCTGCTGCCAATAAATCCTATTTAGTTAGAGCGGGATTCATATTTAGTTAATAGATGGTAAAAACGAGGATGGTTTATGAAAATTGCCTGGGCCTTCACCGGAGCAGGTCATCTGCTCAGAGAAAGCGTGGAAACACTGGAAAAACTTGCAACAGAACATAAGGTAACTGTACTGCTTTCTGGTGCTGGTGAAGAAGTTTTAAAAATGTACGGACTCTTCGACCGTGTTAAATCAGTTACCGGAGGATATTATCAGGAGCTGATTTTGGAAAAGGACCAAATGTGGAGTTATCCCATATCTGGTCGTTTTTCCCTGGGGAGATACGATTTATTAATTGTTTCCCCCACCACCTCCAACACCATTGCCAAACTGGTTCATGGAATTGCTGACAGCCTGGTGACCAATGCCGTGGCCCAATCCGGTAAAGGGAAAGTAAAAACCCTGCTGGTCCCAGTTGACCTTGAATCTGGAGATTTAGATACGGTTCTCCCCTCTAAACTCGAACTGGACCTATGCCAGAACTGTACTACTTGTGAGGCTGCAGCAGTATGCCCTCCCGATGCCATCACCCCTGGAGTGGAGATCAACCTCCTTAAATGCCAGGGATGTGCTGCCTGCCAAACGGCATGCCCCTACGGTGCAGTGAGCGGAGGTAGCATTATCACCATCCACATGCGGGAAATTGACATTAAAAACAGCAGGAAACTTCATCATCTGGAGGGAGTGGAAGTTTTAAAGGACCCATTAGAAATATTAAGCCATCTATAAATCCAATTATTATTATTCTTAATAATTTAACCTTTATTTACTTTTAATTCTACCTTTGAGTCTAATCCTGAGTATTTCAAAAACATATAATGATAATGATATATTAAATTAAATTTAAGAAATTTCTTATTTTTTCCAATCATTTGAATAATATTTAATTAAGGATTACCAACAGATCATATCAATGAATTCACTCCGTATGGAAGTACAGATTAAGGTCATAACCAGATGAGGGGGTATTAGATTTGGCTGAAGAACATAAAAGAATAGGTTTCCTTCTGGAAGAACTTAAAAGTAATGATTGGAAGGTTCGTGAAGATGCTGCCGAACTTTTAGGAGAAGTTGGGGAGCCGAACGCAGTTGAACATTTAATAGAAGCCCTTGAAGATAATGATTGGCATGTCAGGGAGGCTGCCGCCCTTTCACTGGCAATATTTGAAGATGAAAGAACTATTGAACCTTTGATAAGGCTCATGGATGATAAAAAAGCCAATGTAAGATACGGAGCAGCCATAGGTTTATCCATGGTAGGAGACCAGCGTGCAGTGGATGTGCTGGAGAAGGCCACTGCTGATGAAAATTCTGTGGTTCGTAAAGTGGCCAAATTGGCCCTCAAAGAGGTTAAAAACCGGTTATAATCGTTTTTATATACTAATGTTTAGTCAGAGGTGGGAAAATGGTAGATGATAAAATACAAAAAGCAGTACACCGCCTTTTAGAAGAATATTCCCAAGCATACCAAAACAAAGACGTTGAAGGGATATTGGAACTATTCGTAGACAGTGATGACCTGGTAGTGATTGGTACTGGGGATGACGAGTGGGTTAATGGTATAAATGAGCTTAAATCCGGATTTGAAAGGGATATGGGCCAGGCAGATACTATAAATGTTAAGTTCAGAGATATTTCCATCTCCTCTTCAAGTAATGTGGCCTGGTTATCCAGCCACATGAACATGGAAGCCACAGTAGAGGGTCAAGAAATATACCTTCCGGGTCGTTTAACTGCAGTTGTTCTGGAAAAAAATGGAAAATGGCTTTTTGCCAACCTTCACTATTCTTTACCTAGTGATCTCCAGGAAGAAGGTAAAGCCTGGCCAGAGATATAAAAATAGTTTAAAAAAGATTCGTATATTAAAAAGATTCAATAAGAGCAATAAAACTATCAATGGTCTTGCAGGAGAGCCAGGAGGTATGCAGTCATCTCTATCTCCTCCCTGGCCTGATAGTCTTCCAATCGGGTTTTAGAATCCTCAGTGCCAAAGGGATAATATTCCTTCTCAAAATAAACATTTAGATATAATTCATCATCCTTAACCGTGACCGGATCCTCCAAAAGAACCTCCAACTGACTTAATTCTTCCCCATTAAGTCCAGTTATCCTGTAAGTTACGTAGTAACTTTTCAAACTATCTGAAAACCCGTAATCAATGATCTTCACATTTAACTGCAACTTATCATCCCCCCAGTTGGTTTGTGGATTCATATTTTTTTAAAATATATTGTTTATAGCCCCCGAATCCCTAATTTTCCATATATGCCCCATAAACTATTCATGCACTCTCACAGGCGAAGTCCAGTTCATCACCAATTTCCGTGTTCGATTCGGCGATTTTACCTATTTCCAGTTCAATAACATATCGGGCTGGTGCTACTGGCGTGTAGGTGGTCCAGGGATCAAGGGTGACTGTGTCCACCACTTTTTTATCAGAATCTGCGAATACCACATCGAGGGGTATGCGCATGAAGAACATATGAATACCCGAAGCTCTTCGACTCCTATCAGAAGGTAATTTTAAGATAAGTCCCATCTCTAATTTTTTTACCATCATTAACCCCTTGAAACGGGAGAAAAAACTGTTGGCAACATCGGCATTTCCCAGGTTGGTGCCCTTAGTTTTATTTACTATAAACACATAACTCATAAAGATAGTTTTTAACCTAATCATTATAATAGGTTTTTATAAGGTTTGAGGGATCTTGTATGAGAAATATTATTGTTGAAGAGCTAATTCAAAAACCCATTGAGGAACAAGAGATAGAAATCGTTGAAAGGAAAGGTATCGGGCATCCGGACAGTATAAGTGACGGAATAGCTGAATCAGTTAGCCGTGGCCTATGCAATGCTTATCTTGATCATTTTGGTGGTGTATTGCACCATAACACTGATGAAGTCCAGATAACTGCAGGGGAATCCTACCCTGAATTCGGGGGAGGAGATATAATAAAACCCATGGATATCCTCCTCACTGGAAGGGGAGTTCCAGAATACGAAGGAAGGAAAATTGGTATCGACAGGATAGCAATCAAAGCAGCCAAAAATTACCTTAAAGAAACCCTGATCAACCTGGATGTGGAAACCTGTACCGTGGTTGAGTGCAAAATCGGGCATGGTTCCGGAGACCTGGTGGATGTTTTCGGAAGAGAAGGAACCCCTAAATCCAACGATACATCATTCGGAGTTGGTTTCGCACCATTCTCAGAAACGGAAAGGATGGTTATGGCCATTGAAGAACTTTTGAATTCAAAAGAGTTCAAAAAGAAATATCCACAAGTAGGAGAGGATATTAAGGTAATGGGACTCCGTGATCATGATCAAATCACCCTTACCGTGGCTGTGGCCATGATATCCAAGTATGTGGACGGTGTGGAAACTTACTTGGACACCAAGGAAGAGCTTAATGAGATCATCACCAACCTGGCCAAGGAACACACCGCCCGAGATGTAACCACCTTCATAAACACTGCAGACAATCCTAACTGCGAATCTGAGGAAGGTTACTACCTAACTGTAACCGGTACCTCCGCGGAGATGGGAGACGATGGTTCCGTAGGTCGGGGAAACCGTGCCAACGGACTTATAACTCCCAACCGGCCAATGTCCATGGAAGCCACCTCTGGTAAAAACCCCATAAATCATGTGGGTAAAATATACAATCTTCTATCGAACCAAATGGCCAATGACATCGTGAAAGAAGTGGAGGGAGTTAACCAAGCCTATATGATGATTCTAAGCCAGATTGGATCCCATATTGACCAGCCTAGAGCTGCCAGTGCCCAGCTCATCCTGGAGAAAGGTTACCAAATGAGTGAAGTTCGCAGCGAAGTTCAGGGAGTTATGGACACCTGGCTGGCAGAAATCAACAAAATAACTGAGATGTTAATAAAGGGAAAACTTCGAACCTTCTAAAAACCTCTTATTCCCTTTATTTTCCCCAAATTTTTTCCAATTATTATTTTATTTTGAATCCCCTTTTTTACCGGCCATTACAATGCTGATTTCAATGATCAACGCCCATGTTACAATTATATAAAAGGATATAAAAGGCCGGTAACAAAGTTTGTTATGAGTAGATGATCATGATTGAATGATCACCATGTTTGAATAAAGGAATTTAAGTAGATTTAACCAGTTAAGAGTAGATTTATCAATATAATGAGCAATTTAAGGAGAATATTCAGATGGCAATCAAGGAAGCCCCACGATCATACCAGTCCAGCACCATAGAGGAGAAGGTACAGAAATTCTGGGATGATAAACAAATATACCAACATACTAAGGATTTAAGGAAGGATCAGCCTAATTTTTCATTTTTAGATGGACCACCATACTGCAGTGGCAGGATACACCTTGGAACCGCCTGGAATAAAACTATAAAAGATAGTTTCCTCCGCTTCAAATCCATGTCCGGGTTCAATGTACGCAGGCAGGCCGGATGGGACACCCATGGACTGCCCATTGAACATAAAGTGGAAGGACTCCTGGGACTCAAGAGTAAAAAGGAAATTGAAAGCAGGATCGGTATTGAAAACTTTGTGAATAAGTGTAAGGAGTTTGCGGTGGAAAACCAGGGCTTGATGACCAAACAGTTCGAAAAAATGGGTGTTTGGATGGATTGGGATAATCCTTACGTGACATATGATACCCAATACATGGAAAGCTGCTGGTGGACCCTTAAAAAAGCCCATGAAAAGGAACTTCTGGTTAACGATCTGCGGGTTATCACCTGGTGCCCCCGCTGTGAAACTGCACTGGCCCTGGCTGAGATCGACTATGAAAACAAGGAAGACCCCTCCATCTACGTTAAATTCCCCCTAAAAGAAGAGGAAAATACCTACGTCCTGGTGTGGACCACCACACCCTGGACCCTACCTGCTAACCTGGCAGTTTGTGTGCATCCAGATTATGATTATGCCTACGTAAAGGTTGAAAATGAAGGCAGAGACGAAGTTTATCTGATGGCCGAAGCCCTGGTGGAAGCCACCTTCCCAGAACAGGATTATGAAATAATTAAAGTGGTTAAAGGAAGCGATCTAGAAGGAATTGAATATTTACACCCACTTACAGGTTTAATAACTCCAAATTATGCCCAAACCACCATTTCGAGTGATTCAAATGCGAAAATTGATTTCAATTATCGCATCCTCCCCGGAAACCATGTTACCCTCACCGAAGGAACCGGTTGTGTGCACACTGCCCCAGGACACGGTCCTGATGATTTTGAAATTGGAAAAGAATTCGGATTGCCCATATTCTGTCCAGTGGATGAGGCAGGATTATTCACCCCAGATGCAGGTAAATACGAAGGTCAGTTCGTTAAAGATGCTGATCCTTACATAATCGCCGATCTGGATGCCCATAACCTTTTATTCAAAGAAGGGATCATAGATCACCGTTACGGGTTCTGCTGGAGGTGTAAAACTCCCATCATCTACCTGGCCACCAAACAGTGGTTTTTGAAGATCACCGCAGTGAAGGATCAGATGCTCCATGAACTGGACAAGGTGGAATGGGTGCCGTCCTGGGCTGGTGAAAGCAGGTTCCGGAACTGGGTTGAGAATGCCAGGGACTGGACCATATCCCGGCAGCGTTACTGGGGTATACCCATACCCATATGGCTCTGTGAGGACTGTGGGAAGATGGAAGTGGTAGGATCCATCAGTGAACTTAGGGAAAAAATTGTGGAAGGAGAATTAGAGGGAGATTTCATCCACCGACCACACGTGGATGAGATCAAACTGGGCTGTTCCTGTGGTGGGAAAATGCAACGCACACCGGATGTTCTGGATGTTTGGATCGATTCCGGAGTAGCAGGATGGGCTGCTCTCCACTACCCCCAGGAGAAGGAGATGTTTGAGGAATGGTATCCTTACCAATTCATCACTGAAGGCCATGACCAGACCAGAGGATGGTTTTACTCCCAGATGGGGTGTGGAGTAATCGCCCTGGACACAGTACCATATCAGAAGGTATTAATGCATGGTTTCACCCTTGACGAGGAGGGGAAAAAGATGAGCAAGTCCCTGGGGAACGTGGTGGAACCTGATGAAGTTATTGAAAAGTACGGGGCAGATGTTCTTCGTTTCTACCTACTGTGGGGTAACAAACCATGGGATGACTTGAAGTTCAACTGGGATGAACTGGGAACTGTGAACAAGATGTTCAACATTCTCTGGAATGTTTACGTCTTCAGCACCACCTACATGGCCCTGGACGAATTCAACCCCACCCTCCATAGCAAGGATGATCTGATATTCCGTGATGAGGACCGCTGGATCACCTCAAGGGTGCATTCGGTGGCTCTTGAGGTTACCGAAGCCATGGACAGCTTGCACCTTCACAAGGCCACCCGTAGCCTCAACCATTTCATACTGGAGGATCTGAGCCGCTGGTACGTTCGCCTCATCAGGGGAAGGACTTGGGTGGAAAAAGAAGATCCTGATAAACTGGGAGCCTACTACACCCTTTACCATGTGCTTAAAGATATGATAACCATCATGGCACCCCTAGCACCACACATCACCGAAGAGATTTACCAGAACCTGGTGCGCAGCGTGGAAGAGGATGCACCGGAAAGTGTTCATATGCGGGACTGGTGTCTTAACGAGGAACTCATTGACCAAAAACTGGAAAACAATATGGATATATTGCGGGAGATTATAGAGGCCTGTGCCCGTGCCCGTGATGTGGCCCGTTACAAACTACGCTGGCCCGTAAGGGAGATCATGATCGTCACTGAAGATGAGAAGGTCGTCCAGGCTGCAGAGGCCCTCTCGGATGTGCTCACCGAACAGGCCAACACCAAAAGCGTGCAGACTTCAGAGGAGTTTGAAGGTCTTAAAGTCCTGGCCACTCCCAACATGAAAACATTAGGACCTAAACTCCGTGGAGATGTTCCAAAAGTAGCTGCCAAACTGGCTTCAGCCGATGGTGCGGAGATTGTCAATGCCCTCGAGTCCAGTGGGGAGTACCTGGTGGAACTGGAGGATAAGACCATCACCCTGGAGAACGGGGATGTGGTCTTTGAAACTGAACTCCCGGATAACGTGGTTAGTGCTGAATTTACTGGCGGAAGTGTTTTTGTGGACACTAAACTCACCCCGGAGATATTATCGGAGGCCATGTCCCGCGAACTTATCAGAAGAGTGCAGGATATGCGTAAAGATCTGGATCTGGATGTGGAAGCCAATATCAGTGTAAGCGTAAACTGCAGTCTAAAGTTCCAGGAACTGGTGGAACCGCACCTTGACTTCATCTCCCATGAAGTGAGAGCAAAAAGTCTTGTGTTCGGATCTGATAAGGGAGATTACACTAAGAAATGGAATATTGAAGAGCACGAATTAGTTATAAGCATTAAATAGTCAGGATAAAAGATTTAATTAATTTAAATCCTGATGAAATGTTTTAAATGTGAATGAAGTCCTGAGGCAAAAAAAAGAGGGATAAACATGACTTTAACCAATGATGAAATGGAATACATCAAAGAGGAACTGGGAAGGGAACCCAACCCCCTGGAATACGGTATGCTGGACATAATGTTCTCTGAACATTGTTCCTACAAAAGCAGCCGCCCCATACTGAAATTGTTCCCCACCGAGGGGGAAAAGGTCATAATGGGTCCGGGGGACGATGCTGGAATTGTGGAGTTGACCGATGACTTGGCCCTGGTTATGGGTATGGAAAGCCACAACCACCCCTCAGCAGTGGAACCCTACGGAGGAGCAGGAACCGGTATTGGTGGAATAATTCGGGATATCATCTCTATGGGTGCCATGCCAGTGGCCCTCCTGGATTCTCTGCGCTTTGGACCAATGAACGACCAGCGCTCACGTTACATCTTCGAATACGTGGTTAAAGGAATTTCAGACTATGGTAACCGGGTAGGAATACCCACCGTTGGCGGAGAAGTGGAATTTGAGGATAACTTCAAATTCAACCCTCTGGTAAATGTGGTCTGCGCAGGTATTGTGCGTAAAGATGAAATTGTAAAAGGAATTGCTCCCAATGTGGGTGATGTTTTCGTGCTGATGGGTGGTCGCACTGGAAGGGATGGTATACACGGTGTTACCTTTGCATCTGAAGAACTCACATCCTCCTCTGAACTGGAAAGTAGGCCGGCAGTGCAGGTAGGTGATCCCTTCACTAAGAAACAGGTTATGGAAGCTACATTTGAAGCCCTGGAGAAAGTTAACGTTCAGGGATTGAAGGATCTGGGTGGTGGAGGCCTCACTTGCTGTATTTCTGAGATGGCTGATAAAAGTGGTAACGGTGCTCTGATGGAGTTGACCAAGGTACCACTAAGGGAGGAAGGAATGACTCCCTATGAAATTATGCTCTCCGAGTCCCAGGAAAGGATGGTCTTTGTGGTACACCGTCAGGATGTGGATGGCTTGCTGCAAGTATTCAACAAGCATGAACTGCCCTATGCAGTGATTGGCCAGGTAACCAGCACCGGGCGCATGGTGGTAACCCAGGAAGGAGAAGTAGTGGCCGATCTACCAACCGAATTACTGGCTGACCCACCCCTAGTGGAACGTGAAGCCATAAAACCCGAGAAAGACGAGAAATATGTGGAAGTAGAAGATGGACCCATAGATGAGGCTCTTTTGAACCTGCTTTCCAGTCCCAACTTAGCCAGTAAAAAGTGGGTGTACCGGCAGTACGATCACGAGGTGCAGATCCGTACCGTGGTTAAACCTGGAGATGATGCCGCCGTTTTAAGGGTGGATGATGAGAAGGCCTTCACCCTAACCAGTGACTGTAACAGCATCCACTGCTATCTGGACCCGTATCATGGCGGATCCGGAGCAGTGGCTGAGGCCATACGTAACGTGGTGGCCATGGGATCAAAACCATTATGTATGGTGGACTGTCTTAACTTCGGGAATCCCGAAAAGCCAGAAGTGTTCTGGCAATTTAAGGAGTGTGTGCAGGGAATGTCTGACCTGGCCAACCGATTCCAGTTACCAGTCACCAGTGGAAACGTGAGCTTCTACAATGAAACCGAAGGAGTCACAGTTAACCCCTCACCAGTGGTGAGCGTAGCGGGAGTTATGAACCTTAAGGACATTCGAACCATGGAATTCAAAAACAAAGGAGATAAAATCCTGATTATCGGAACCACCCGTCCAGAAATGGATGGATCTGAATATCATAAGACTATCCATGGGTTGGTGCAGGGTGAAGCTCCACAGGTCAATATGGAATATGAATACGCATCGGCACAGGCCATTCTGGAATTAATCCAAAATGATGAAAATGGACATGTCACTGCAGTTCACGACCTATCTGCAGGAGGATTGGGTGTTGCTCTGGCAGAAATGATAATCAAGGGAGATATGGGTGCCAGTGTAGACCTATCCCGTGTTCCTGGAACTGAAGGACTATCTGTTCCTGAAATATTGTTCTCAGAATCCCATGCTCGTTACCTGGTCACTGTGACTGAGGAGGCCCCAGATAATGTTACCAGCACCCTAAAAGAAATGAACGTACCGTTTGCAATTATCGGTACTGTTGGTGGAGATTCTCTCCAGATAGATAATACCAATATCAACGTGGCTGAGCTTAAAAATGCTTACCAGGGAGTTATAGAAAATTTTATGGCCTGATGAATAAGTTAAGAAAATCAACAATAAAGCCATTGATAGAAATGAGGTAACCAGTCCGGTTACCAAATAAAAAAAGATAAAAGTCTGATCCCATGAAGAAAGAACTCTGGAGGCAACTGATACATGCTTCCGGAGTCTTCATTGTTGTCTTGAGCTATTTCATACCCCCACAACTCCTGATTTTCCTCTGTGTGGCCATCCTGATCTTTGTGGTTATGGTATTCCGATTGGACCATAACCATAACATACCATTGTTTTCCACAATTTTAAGGGTTGCCAAGCGGGACCATGATGAAAGGGGATTTGTTTACTTTTTTATAGGAATTATCATCACCCTTTACTTCTTCCAGTTTAATATGGGCATTGCCAATGCTGCTATTCTAATCCTGCTTTTTGGAGACTCAGCATCCACCCTCATTGGTAAAAGATTTGGAAAAATAAAACTACCATTCCAGTCACATAAAACCATGGAAGGGAGTTTAGCATTCTTAGTAGTAGGTTTTCTGGTTTCCATCACCCAAGTATCAATTTTGACTGCATTTATCGGGACCCTGGCCGGGACTCTTACTGAGGCCTACAGTCCCATTGATGATAATGTACCCATACCACTGGTTTCGGCACTGTTTATGAGTATAGTGGTATATTTAATCGGCTAAAAAAAAGAATGCCCCTTAACACTAAAAATATTGGATTATCACTGACCTATCCAATTCAACAATCCAAAGATATTATTCTCATTTTTTATTCCCTAAACATGCATTTAAAAATGTTTTTATAACCGGATAGCCCTTTCATGACGGAAGGATCTTACAGTACCCACAAATATCAGGAATGATAGGATCAATGTGGGCAGTAGGTATAGCATGATTTCTGGTTGAATTCTTGGAGACACTGCTAGTTTCACCATTAACACCGTGGGTATGAAGTTGAAACCCCCCTGGAATATTTCCGATTTCACAAAGAGGGGTATGAATAGTATGAAGGTTGCAAATACCAGTACCAGTGTTATTGCTGAGTTAGCCTCCTTGGTACTGTCCACCAGCATGGATATGAGTATTCCCACCCCAATAAAAGCCAATCCCATGAAAAACAACACCACAATTAAAAGAACAGGATTGTATATGGGCACCCTTAATAGATTGAGCACTAGAATCCAAGCCAAACTCTGAATAAGGGAAAATAATAGGATAGGGATTATTTTACCAATTATCACCATGTAACTGGATAATGGAGTCATGAGCAGTACTTCAAAGGTTTTTCTCTCCTTCTCCCCTACCACGCTATCGGTTACTATATTGCTGGCCAAAAAGAAGGGTAAAAGGAGGATGAATGGGACTATAAATCCGTAGATCACTTCCACAAAGTAGGGACTGTCCAGGGCTAAAGGCACCTGTTTATCCTGATTAACTTTAACTATTTCAAAGTTAACCGGGTTTAAAATGGTGTTTACCTGGGTTTCATTTAGTCCAGCATCCTTAAGGGATTTGTTGTTATTGTATTTGTCCGCTGCCTCGTTGATCTTGGTGGAAACCACTGAATAGAAAACATTGGAGGTATCCACGTTCAATAGCACATCCCCAGTGGGAGAAAGATCAACTACCGCCACTAACTTCTCCCCAAGCTCAGTTTTAGCCTGATCAGTGCTGTTGTAATAGTTTAAAGTTAGTTTTTGTTCTTCCAAATACTGGGAGAGACTGGATCCATTCAAACTCTGCGGTAAACCTATATTAATAGCCGAGGTCACCCCAATCTCATCCAGAAGGGCAGGGTCACTGGCCACGGAGGCTACTGCTACCAGACCCACCGCCCCCATTATTATGAAGACCTGGACTAAGACTACCAGTATGTATATCCTGTTCTGGAGGATGTCCCTGGATTCTTTCCTGGCCAGGGCCAGTATTTTACGGATGGTGGTGGGGATTTTCATATTTCCTGTTTTTATTTTTTAGATTAGGGAGTATCTAATCAAATATCACCCATATATATTTCCATCCCTCATTTCAACAGTTTTATGTGCGTATTCCGCAGCCATAGGGTCGTGGGTGACTATGATAATACTCATCCCATCCTGGTTAAGATTGGTTAGAAGATCCATGATCATCCTACTATTGGCAGTGTCCAGTTCCCCGGTGGGCTCGTCTGCCAGAATTAACAGGGGATCGTTGGCCAGGGCGCGTGCTATGGCCACTCTTTGCTCTTCACCACCGGATAACTGAGTTGGTAGGCGGTCGTATTTACCTTCCAATCCAACACGATCCAGGATCTTGCGTGCCTTCTCTTTATCCGGTTTGATCATGGGTAACATTACATTTTCTTCTGCAGTTAGCTGGGAGAGGAGGTTGAAGCGCTGGAAAACAAAACCAATCTTGGTTCTCCTGAGTTTGGCCTGTTCTTTCCCGGATAGTTCTTTTACATTTTTGCCCTGGAGAACCACTTCCCCCCGGGTGGGAAGATCCAGTATGCCTGCCATGTGGAGTAGGGTGGATTTACCTGAGCCAGAGGGACCCATAACTGCCAGGAATGACTTTTCTTCCAGTTTGAAGTTTACACCCTGCAGGGCGTTTATTTCCTCAGCACCCATTTTATATGTTTTCCATGCTTCTTTTATTTCAATTATATCAGTCATAGCGCAACGCCTCCACAACATTGAGTCTGGATGCCCTCCAGGCAGGGTAAAACCCTGCTAGAATACTTAGTAAGGTGGCGCCACCAACTACTGCCAGAACCAGCCATATAGGCAGCATCTGAGCAAGGGTAGCATCTTCCATCCCTAATACTGGGCCTAAAAATATTATGGCCAGTTGCAGGAGAATTGCTGCCAGTATAAGGCCGATTAATGCTCCGATAAATCCCAGTAGTCCTGCTTCCATGAGTATACTGCCCAGAACTTCCTGGTTTGTGAATCCTATTGCCTTTAAAACTCCTATTTCACGGGTTCTTTCGGTGACATTCACCAGCATGATGTTCACAATACTTATAACTCCTACAATGAGGCCTATGCTGGCAATAGCCCCTATGAAGAGCATTATTCCGTTCATCATTTCATCGATCTGTTTGGTAAAATCAGACTGAGTCATGGCCATGGTTCCCGGTACTTCACTTTCCACATCTTTTTTAGCAGATTCAGGGTCTCCCCGGGCACTGGCAGTTAAACTGGAAACTTTATTCTCGTTTAGGGGCAGGGCTTTGTCCACATCTAAAAACACGATTCCCATTCCCATCCCTGTGCTCTGCTGAGTTATTCCAGTTACAGTGAAGTCCTGATCTTTGATGGTGATTTTACTACCTATTTTATAACCAAATTTATCAACCAGGGACTGGTCAATTACCACACCAGGAGTGCCGTTTAGCTTCACCTGATCCCAGTTGGATATTCCCAGTACAAATAGTGGAGTCCTGTTCATGTCGGTGGTGAACTGGGTTTCCTCTTTCACGTCGTAGATCTGGGACATGTTTTTAATTTTGGACACAGTTTCCGGGTTTAGATATGAATCACCACTGGATCCCATGAATGCTCCTCCTGAGCTGTTGTAGATTGACAGGTCCCCCATCATGGTTTCGGTCTGTTCTTTCATGTACGATGTCATCCCGGTACCAGCACCCATTAAAAGCACCAGAGTGGCCACACCAATTATTATACCCAACATGGTCAGCGCACTTCTGAGCTTTCTTCTTTTAAGGTTTTTAAAGGAAAGTTTGTAAATACTCATGTTCTTTACTCCATTTAATCTTTAACAATTCCTCCATATGAGTTATTGCATTGCAAAATAATAGATTTGCAAAGATTAGTAATATATTTTTTGCATGAGGTAACAACTGACCAATATACAAGTACGATTTTATTACAATAGAATATTATTAATATGAGTTTTTAAAATAAATTCCACAGTATAGTGGAGGAGTGGAAATATGGATGATGCAAAATTGATTGAACTTATTGATGCAATTTTTCTGTTTCATTATCCACATTTAGTGAAAAAACTTTTTGATAATCCAATTATAACAACCGAAATACCATTTTCTCATTGTCAAACATTAATACTTTTAAGAAAATTTGAGATTTTATCTATTTCTGAAATAAGGAATGCAATGAATATAAAAAAACAAAATATGACCTATATAATTAATCAATTGGAAAAAAAAGGCTTAATTCAGAGATTACCCGATATAAAAGATCGTAGATTAGTTAAAATAAAAATTACAAATGAAGGTGAAGAGTATATCAATCGATGGCAAATAGAAGCAATCAATAATATTAAAAAAAATTTATCAACATTGTGTAAAGAAGATTTAGAACTACTATTACAATCCATTAAAACAATAAAACTCGTTCTCCTTAAATTATCTTAAGATATTTTCTTTTAAATTATACCCTAATTAGTCCAAAAATTCAATAATAAAATTTTAATACTAAAGAAATATTTATTAATAAATTATTAAATATCCATTAGCACCGGAATAAAGGAGGTGAATTCCATGAATCCTGCGACATTAGGTGGAACTCCAGTATGTGGTGGCTGTTTAGCTTGTATAGGGTGCGCTACTACACCTTTGTTAGCCTTTATAGGAGCTCTTTCAGCACTTGCCAAAAGCCAATATTAATAAGTTGAAATAAGGGTGCCCAGGGAACAAAATCCCTGGGTGATTTTTATAAGGTGGTGGTTAATTGTCTAACAAAATATTTCCCGCGTTAAAAAAAGGTTATAATTTACATAAAGGTCCCAAATATGGTTATGTTTATCCATTTTCTTTAGGAAGTAATGATACTGGCCATGTTGTAAATAAAGATGCTGCTAGAATTCTAGATAAATGCGATGGTAAAACAAGTTTAGAAGACATCACCCGAAGACTTGCTATTCAAAATCAAGAAGATTATAATACTTTATTAAAGATTATAAAAACTTATCTGGAAAAATCTAAAACATTTATTGAAATATTTGATAAGAAAATGGACTTAAATTCTCAAAGTACTGGAAATTGGGATTTTCAAACTCCAACTCATGCATCTATAGAACTCACATATAAATGTAATTTTTCGTGCAGGCATTGTTATATTAACAGCAGTCCCCAAAATGATGATTTTTGGAACAAAAATAAATTATTTGAAATATTATGTGATTTAAAAAAAATTGGAATTCTAATAGTCGAATTAACAGGAGGTGAACCTTTAGTTCATCCCGATTTTCCGCAGATTATTGAGCGTTGTTTGCAACTATTTCCTGTAATTGGGGTTGATACTAATGGTTATTTGCTTAAAAAACCTCTTCTAAAACTTATGAACAAATATAACAATAGAGTTTTTTTCCAAGTGGATATGCACGGTGATAATCCCAAATACGTTGATTGGTTTTGTAACCATGAAGGAGCATTTGAAAATGCTAAAAATGCAATAAAGATGTTAAGTAAAGAAAATTTTATAGTTCGAGCCGCAATGACACTAACACCAATGAACATTGACCAGATCTTTTCCACAATATCATTAGTAAAAAATCTAGGCGCTACAAATATGATACTATCGACAGTAGTTCCAACAGGCCGAGGTGTCTCTTCAGAACTTATTTTTTCCCCTGCAGATATGAAAGAGGTAATGAAGCAAGTGGAAAAGGCAAAAAAAAGATTTGGAGACTTTTTATTTGAAGATCCTGAATACATACCAATTACAGAAAAAATGAAAAATAATAATCTCAACTGTGGAGCTGCAAGTAGATCTATATCTTTTACTCCCCATGGAGAAATAAAAATGTGCCCAATGTCTAATCCAAATGAGTTTTCTTTAGGAAATGTTTATAATGAAAATCTTCATACCATATTATCAAAAAATATATCTTCATTACTGATTGAATTAAAGGATCCTAGATTAGAAATATGTGGTGAATGTGACCATTTATGGTATTGTCAAGGCTGTATAGCTCGCGGGATGCAGAAATATCATGAAAATAAGGAATGCGTTTGGGGAAGAACCCCTCAATTATTATCAATTTTAGAGGAGGTTAAGAAATTTGGCTGAAGTATTAATTGATCTTAAAGAAATTCATCGCTTTTACGGAGATTTTGAAGCACTGAAAGGGATTTCTTTAAAAGTAGAAAAAGGGCAAATATTTGGATTTTTAGGACCTAATGGCTCAGGAAAGACTACTACCATAAAATTAATACTGGGACTAATCAAACCATCATTTGGAACCGTTAGAGTAAGTGGAGGAGATCCTTACCCTAATAACCACCGGAATGTGCGGAAAAATATAGGTTCCATGTTGGAGCTTGATGGTTTATATGAAAAACTAACTGGGTTAGAGAATGTTATTTTTTGGGCTGAATTATTTGGCATAAATGGATTAAAGGCCGTTAAACGGGCTAAAAAGGTTATTAAATTAGTCGAAATGTCAGAATGGGACAATATCCTAGTTTCCAAATATTCCTTTGGAATGCGTAAGCGATTGGCTCTTGCCAGAGCGCTGATTTCTGATCCAGATATAATCATACTAGATGAACCCACAGTAGGTGTTGACCCTGAAACGAGATACATCATCCGGAAAATGATGAAAAACTTAGCATCTCAAGGAAAAACCGTTTTTTTCTCTTCACATGATCTCGAAGAAATACAGAAAACCTGTACACATGTTGCGATTATAAAAAAAGGAAAAATAATTTCTAATGGTGCTTTAAATGATGTTTTAGCTCAATTTGGAAAGCCTAAACTATTCATTCGCTTTGAATCAGATTTTGACACAGATTCTCTTGGCAAAAAATTGGAAAAAATGGGCTACCAAATTCACGTAGAAGGACCATTAATTTCCTTGTATCCGAAAAATGATTTAAATATTGATGATTTCTCTAAATATGGAATTATAGATAGTTGGAAAGTTGAATCTTCACTTGAAGAGGTTTATCTCAATTTGGTTACGGATAAAAAGGCGAAAACATGAATAATCCAATTACTGCAGTTGTGTCAAAAGAGGTTAAAGAGGTATGGTTACGTAAAGATTATCTATTAACGCTCCTTTTAAACACGGTTATTTTTTTAGGAGTGGGTTATATTTTTATCACCCAACCAACCCAAAATGAAACCATAAAAAAATTATTTATGGAACTAACTTTCGTGATCATCCCACCATTTGCCATGTGGATACTTAGCTTTCCGTTTATTCAAGAAAAATTTGGGGATGAAAAACTTCTACGAAGATTTGAATCTTTATTAACCACCCCAATTTCTCTTCCAAAATTATGGGGTGGTAAGATAATTTCCGTATTCTTTTTAAGTTATCCCATAATCATCCTCGTTGTTATGGTATTTTCATTTATTTGGTATTTTTTAGCTGGTTTAAACCCACTTGTTATTTTATCAATTCCAGTCTGGATAATGGCATTGATAATAACCCCGATGATCCCTATGATCTATGCCGCATTTTCATCATGGTCCATTTTAAGATTTAGTCACCCTCGATTAATGGAAGCCCTGAATTTCTTTGCAATTGGCCTTAGTGTGTTGGTATTCCTATCTTCTGGGAAAATTGTGGAATCTATTGCAAGTGGACATATTGTAAACTGGTTAATCATAATTTACAGCATCATAGGGATTTTTTTGGCCGCATCTCTAGTTCTATTACTAATATACAAATTAGATAAAGAAAATGTGACATTATAAAGATTCCCCAAAATTATCTTTTTTTAATACGAAGTAGTTGAAGTGTAAGTTTTAAGGGCCCAGGCCTTGGCCCGAACATTACATCATCCCTACCAAATAACCAGGCCGCAACTGTGAAGAATAATATGCTCAAAATAACCACACCACTTATGGATATGAGAATTTCGGGTATGGTGATGGTTTCACCGGCAAATAACCGCATGGCTGTGGTCATAGGGGAAATGTTGGCTGAATAACTTTTCCGGGAGATATATGCCAGAGCAGGGACTATCAGAAATCCTACCACCACTATATATGCGAAGGTGATTCCGATTCCTGCTTCTTTGTAGTTCTTAGCGTAGGCGGCAATGATGGAAGTCAGGCCCACAATGGGCACCGCGGTGAGCACCACCAATAGGTAAACCAGTATCGCATTTTGTATGGTAAACCCTGCAGCAATAAGCACTACCATCCACATAAGCACTTGTAATGCCGATATAATCACCACAGCCAAGCCCTTACCCAGGAGTATCTCCCAGGGGCGGATGGGCATGGCCACCAGAATTTCCCCGGTTTTGCGTTCCTTTTCACCCACCACACTATCAATGAGTATATTGCCAAACAGGAAGAGGGGTAGGAACAGGAGTACCACCAGCATCACCTTCCTGATAATCTGCATGGGAAGTGATTCCCCGGTTTTTTCTTCCTTTAATCCAGTTTGAGATGTGTTTTGAGGATTCGCATCCCTTAGGTAGGATTGGGTTAAAGCTGTGGAAACTGATTTGGTGGTGGTGTTGATCTCATCCTTGATCACACTCCGCCGGGGATCAGCATAATCCAGATAGAGTACGGTGTCCACAATTTCCCCCTTCTGTATTCGTTCAATCGAATCAGGTGAAACTGTGTAAAAACCGTTGGTTTCACCAGTTCCAATTCGACCGAGGGAACTGTTGCCATTAGTGGGGTGTATTTTTATTATCTCCGGGTTTATGCCCTTTTTAAACAATCCTCCCGGGTCATCCACGTCCAGGGTGGCAAAGTCAACCAGAGAAGGAGTTATGGAGAGCCCCTCTTCTGATTCTATGTTGGCGGCAAATGAGTTGAACATGAAGATCATCATGGCCAGGACTGATAACTGCATGAAGAAGATTAAAATGAATTTCTTACTCTTGAGGGTGTTTTTAAGCTCCCATCGAGTGATTACGCCGAAATTCATGTTGAGTCTCATATTATTCCCTTTCTCATATAGACATATCCCCTATTGAGGAATACTCCGTATAATCCATATTTATTATAGTAATCATCGAATTCGGGGTTATTTAGGCATCTGGATAAATTCACTGGGTGGTCTGAATGAAAACATCTTCCAGAGTGGGTTCCTTGGTGTTCACCGAAATAGCCTCTGCACCGAAAAGATCGATTATGTGTGAAATATCCTCCCGGGAACGCAGGGATATCAGGAACTGGTTACCCTCAAGATTCACACTCTCAACTGAATTAACAGCCATTAACTGGCCATCATCAATCTTTTGAGGATCATGAACCCTGACTTGGAGTATTATATCTCCGTGTATCTTTTCCTTCAAATATTCAGGGGTGCCCATGTCGTGGATCTTCCCCTGATTCAGGATGGCCACCCGGTCACATAAGAGATCAGCCTCATCCATGTAGTGGGTGCAGAGAATAACTGTTTTATCTCCTTTAAGCTCCTTGATGAAGTTGCGTATGGCTCTGGAAGTGGTAGGGTCCAGTCCCATGGTTGGTTCGTCAAATATGATAACCTCCGGGTCATGGATCAACGCCCGGGCAATTCCAATTCTCTGGCGTAGACCCTTGGAGAAGGTGTTAATACGGTCATCTGCACGGTGGCTCATTCCCACCAGTTCCAGGAGCTCATCTATCCTCCCATCAATACTGTTTTTTGGAACTCCGTAGAGTTCTCCAAAGTATTTTAGAAGATCTCGTGCCTTGAACCGTTCGTAAAGATTGGGTTCCTCTGGTAAGTATCCAATCATGGATTTGATTTTGATCTGATCGTGGTGGATGCTGTATCCCCCCACAGTCACTTCTCCAGAGTTTGGTTGTAGTATGCAACAGATGATCCTGATGGCAGTGGTTTTACCTGCACCGTTGGGCCCAATGAGCCCCAGTAGTTCTCCTTTTTTTATCTCCAGATTGAGATTTTCCAGTGCCCTGATGCGTCCAAAAGACTTGTTTAAAGAGTCTATTTTAATCATTACATTGTCTGAGTTCAAGTCCACATCTCCACGCGGGATTTTAAAATAATAATTCCTTATTATTTACTTGTATTCCATCTTCTTTATTTATTTAACCAAAACCCAAGATTTGGCCTCTTTTACTAGGATAATTTTAAACCCATCCCTTCAAAATAATCACCAACCCAATGATTATCATCACAAATGGAAGAATTTGATGACCATAATCTTTAATTTTACCCCCTAACACTTGGTTGTTTACCAGTTTAAACCCGAATAAGCACCATGCACCTACCATGATCAAAAAGATGCTGGCAGTTAAAAAAAGACCCATTGAATTCATGCTAGCAAAAAGGGGCATGTAAACTCCTAAATTATCCCCACCATTGGCAATGGTAACCAAAGCCACCACCAATATCCTCTGACCATCCTTATAATAACCGAATTCTCCTTTTTCCCCATCTGATGTCCCTGAATTAAGGTTTATTAGACCTCTGACCCCAATCATGATGGGAATAACACCCAGAAGGCTAATCCATTGAGATGGAACGATGAACTGTAGAAAATAAGTCAGAGAACTGAGAATTAAAAGGATAATGAATCCCAGATACTGACCTAACAATACATCTTTCGCCTTGAATTCCGGATTTGCAAAGAAAGCAGCCAGAAGAAAGAGATCATCCAGGTTGGTGGATATAAAAGCAGATACAGCAGTTATTATTATTGCAGTTTCCATTTAAATCCTTAGACCTTTAGGGGATAATATTTTTAAGAACTATGGAATGGTAAACCCTTTGAATTGAATCGATCATTTAACATTCAACATATATAAAGAAGTATATATCAATCTTTAAATACATCTAATGTTCCTTAACTAACTTGGAAAAACTTCCATACTTCAAGGATCACTATAAAAAGCAACTAAAAAAATAACGATTACTAAAAAAATTTTATCATAAACTCTATTCACCATAATAAATAACCCGGATGATGAAAATGTTTCTATCCCAGTTTACAACCCCGGATGATGCTAAGAAGATCATCACTGATTCCCTTAAAACCAGTGCAGTGGAAGAAATTCCATTAGAAAAAGCTTACCAAAGAGTTATAGCCCAAGAAGTAATCAGTACTTTAAATTCACCCCCATTCGACCGTTCTGCCATGGACGGGTATGCCATACTAGCTGAAGATAGTTTCAGTCACTCGGAAACCAATCCATTCCATTTAAAAGTTGTAGATCGTATTGGGGCCGGTGAAAAGTCAAATTTAAAACTGAAATCTGGCGAAGCAATTAAAATTGCCACTGGAGCCCCAATCCCAGCTGGTGCCAATGCAGTGGTCATGGAAGAATACACCCATGAAGAAGATGACACCCTAGAGGTGTTAACCTCAGTGGTGCCGGGTGAGAATGTTTCACCCGCAGGAGAAGACTTTAATAAGGGGGACCTTGTTCTAAAGAAGGGAAAACTCCTGGGACCGGCAGAACTGGCCATCATAGCCTCAGCAGGCTTCAGCAAGGTGAAAATATTTAAAAAGCCCAAAATAGCCGTTCTTATCACCGGTAGTGAACTGGTGATGCCTAAAAATATCCTTGAAGGGGCAGAAGTTATAAATTCCAACCATTTCACCATTAAATCCATGGTGGAAAGTTGTCTGGCCATTCCAAAAATGTTACACTCCATTGACAGCGCAGAACTGGTGGAAGAAATCTTTGAAAAACTTTTAGACGAGTATGATGCATTGATAACCACGGGTGGTACTGCCATCAGCAAAGGAGATGTGGTGGTGGATGTGGCTGAAAAACTGGGAGACGTCCCCATCCATGGGGTGTCTTTAAGGCCAGGAAAACCATTTGGTTTTGCACAAATCCATGGTAAACCTGTTTTTATGTTGTCTGGTTTTCCAGTGGCAGCCATGGTTCAGTTCGATGTTTTCGTAAGGCAAGCTCTCTTTAAAATGCAGGGTCTAACTTTTAAACCGCTTTTAGTGCAAAAAAAGGCAACAAGAAAGATACCCTCCACACTGGGTAGAACTGATTATATACGGGCCAAAATAGAAGGACAAATGGTTCGTCCTCTTAAGATCAAAGGTTCGGGTATCATAAAATCAATGGTGGAATCTGATTCTTACATTATAATCCCGGAAAACCTGGAAGGAATTGAAAAAGGGGCTGAATGTGAAGTTCTTCCTTATCATTCTCTAAAAGCTTAAAGCATGGGAGTAACTTAGTAATTATAAAGGTGATCTGGTTTGGAAGTTTTATTGTACTACGCTATTTTCTTTGTTTCCATATACATACTAGCTATTGTATTTAGAGATAAATTGAAAGTAGATGTTTATGGACCCCTTCTCATGAGAAGAACTAAAAAAATGAGGGGATGGATAGATTACATTGCTAATCTAAGTCCCAAATTCTGGCGATGGAGCATGAACATTGGTATTCCCATCGCGGTCTTCGGTATGGCTTTCATGGTATATACTATAATAATATCCCTGGAAGTCATGTTTCAGAAACCCACTACTGCTCTGCTTTTACCCGGAGTGGATATACCTGGATCTCCCATATTCGTCCCTATTTTCGCCGGAATCATAGCATTGATCCTGTTGATGGTGGTCCACGAATTTGGGCACGGAATCCTAGCCCGGGCCCAGGGAGTGGGAATCAAATCAATTGGTGTTATTTTATTGGCCATACTACCCGGGGCATTCGTGGAACTAGAGGAAGAAGATGTTGAAAAAGCCAAAAGAGCAGTAAAACTCCGAATATATGCTGCAGGATCCATGTTCAACCTGGGATTGGCCGCAATTGCATGGGTGGTGGTAATTGTACTTACATCATCATTTATACCCTATGCATTCCAGTCTGACGGACTGAAAATCATCAGCGTGACCCCCAACGGCCCTTCTGAAGGAATCCTTCAGGAAGGCATGGTTGTATCCAGTATTAACGGGTATCCGGTTAATAATCGAACTTCTTACACTGAATTAATCGTGAATAAAACAAAACCCGGGGATCAAATGACCTATGTCACTGATAAGGGCACATATACAATCACGGCAACTGGTCAACCTTCCAATCAATCAATAGCTTATCCAGGGACGCGCAGCGAAACGCATCTCGTGGTTAAACCAGATGTGGCCCAAACCTATGGTGAAATAATTCCCTGGTTCCTGTATGACCTAGCTGATGTCTGTTACTGGATTTACGCCTTGAACCTAATGGTGGGACTGTTTAACCTTCTGCCCATGAAGCCCCTTGATGGAGGGTATATATTTGAGGAACTGCTCCGATACAAAGTACCGGAAAACATTACTGGAAGAATAGTTTCCAGTGTTTCTTGGGTCATGATCGCGATCGTGGCACTCTTAATTATCTATGGAACTGTTCCAGGCATATTGCAGATGTTTTAACCCAATTTATCATTTTTTTGATAATATAATATTTTTTTTTATTGCCGAATAAAAGCCTAACTATATAGTTATCCAATTTAAAATTAGCCTGAAGAATTCATGCCAAAATGGCTATTAAAAAAACTTTATCGTCTGCTTCGGCAGTTTAAACAGATATCAGAATCTTTATGTTCATCATCACGATTGGTGGTGAAAAACATCCCACATTTTTTACACTGCACCTTCCGGAGACGTGAGGGTGGGCGGGCCACTGCGGGGTCCTTACACTGGCATTTAACCCCTACCTTTATTTTGCTCTTCCTTTTATCAGACATAATACCTCACTTAATCTAAATTCTCTTGTATCCGGAGCCCATGACAAAAAACATTTCCTTTAAATTGAAATTTCATTCCAGATCTAATCAAAAACTGATATCCAAACAAACATTATTCATGGATAAATTATAAATTTATTACTGTAAATTTTTTAGTGTAAAATTTAGTGTAGAAAGGTGAACAAGTTAAATGAAAATCGTCATCATTGGGGGAGGGGCCGGTGGACTGTCCACTGCCTCCAACATAAGAAAACTCGATAAAGAAGCTAAAATAACCGTTATTACACGGGATGAGAACATAGCCTACTCTCCCTGTGCCATTCCCTACGTTCTCTCTGGTCAGGTGGACCAGTTCCAGGACATCATCATGCATCAACCTGAAGATTACTTGGAAAGGGATATCAAGATCATAACCCGTGCAGAGGTATTTGAAGTTTCCAATACTGAAAATACCTTGAAATACAGATTATTAGAATCTGATTCTGACTCTTCCCAGGAGTTAGACTATGATTATCTGGTTATAGCTACTGGTGGGGCACCATTTACTCCACCCATAGAAGGAACCGGTTTAGAGGGAGTTTTCAAGATCAGGACCATTGGTGACGGTGAAACCATTAAGAAATGGGCCAAGAGAAGTCAGAAAGTGGTGGTGGTTGGAGCCGGGCTCATTGGATTAGAAATGGCCTATGGTCTTAAAAAAATGGGTTTAGATGTGACTGTGAATGAAATGTTACCCCAAATCGTTCCCAGATCCCTGGACCCCAGCATGGCTCGTATTGTTCAGAAGTATCTGGAATCCCTTGGAATAAAGGTGATCCTGGGAAGGGCCATGGAAAAGATCACCGGCCAAACACAGGTTGAAGGGGTTGTCTACGAAGATGAAGTTCTCTCTGCCAATATGATCATCATGGCCACAGGTGTTCGACCTGAAACCAAACTGGCTAAAATGGCCGGCTGTGAACTTGGAAGGTGGGCAGTTAAGGTCAATGAACAAATGCAAACCTCAGTTCCCAACATATATGCAGTTGGGGATTGTGTGGAAGTAACCGATGCAATCACTGGCCAACCCACCCAGTCACCCCTTGGTTCTACTGCAGTGCGACAGGCTAAGATTGCCGCCAGAAATATTGTGGGCAAGACTTCAAATTTTAAACCAGTTTTAAATGCCATGGTATCTAAGATTGGTGAGCTTGAATTCGGTTCAGTGGGATTAACCGAATCCACAGCAGTTCACAATGGATTGGAAGTTATATGTGGTAAAAGCCGGGCTTTAACCAAGGCACGTTACTATCCGGGGGCTAAACGGATAGACGTTCTGATGGTGTGTGATCTCAAAGGCCGAATTGTCGGTTGTCAGATAATTGCCAAAGAAAGGGTAGCCGAACGTGTTGACACCATGGCACTGGCCATTGCCAAGAATGTTACCTGTCAGGAGTTGGCCAGCACGGAATTTTCCTATGCACCACCAGTTTCCATGGTAATTGACCCCATAATCCTGGCTGCAGAAAATGCCTGTGAAAAATTAAAGAATTCCCAGCACTAAAAACATTTCCCTGACCTGAATTTTTTTTTAAATTGTAAATGGATGACATGAAACAGGACAACATAGCTAAAAAAAGTATAGCTAAAAGAGTGAAGAATAGTTTAAAGGGTAAGGAGGATGGGCGGCTCCATCCCCCTTGAGGCGGTAAAATTAAATTGAAAAAAGAGTTTGGAGAGGTTTAGAAGTACCTCTCCAGTAGTCCTTTTAACATTCGGGCGTGGCGGGCCTCATCCCGGGAGCTTTCATCGAAGAAATCATGGGCCGGGTCAACATCACATTCCTTAGCCTTTTTAGCTGCTGCTTTTTTCTCCTTGTTGGCCATGGTTTCTCCCTCTAACATCATTTCCAAGTTTTCTTTGAGGGTGGGTTTGATCACAGCATTCATTTCTGCAAAATGGGATGCGTGTTCTGCTTCTTCCCAGGCAATGGTTTTTAAAACTTCCCCTACTTCTGGGAATCCTTCCCTCTGCGCCATTCTAGCCATGGCCAGGTACATTCCCACTTCCTGACATTCCCCACTGAAATTAGCCGCTACCAATTTCTCAAGATCAGTTCCTTTACAAACTCCTATTTCATGTTCGTTTATCAAATCCATTGTTAATTCCTCCATTATAATAGTTTAAGCTTTAAACAACTATTGAATACTAATTTTTTATTTATTTTACGTTAATGCTCATCTTAATAGTTTTAAACCGTTATACGGTTTTTATTTCCCGGGCCAGTTTTTTACCGGCTTCGAAACATTTTTCCAGTTCATCGGCATCTGGAACATAGTAAACTTCGTATTCATTGATTACTTTGAATCCACATTCAGATAGGTCGCGGGCGAGGGTTTCTGGAGCTCCACCACGACCCCCCATGGATCCAAAAGTAAGGGCCAGTCTTTCTCTTCCAGTTCGGTTGAATTTTAATCCGCGGAGGTAGTATATTAGGTCTCCCAAACTGGGGTATGGTTCATCATAGATGGTGGGGGCACCCAGGGCTATGGCCTTACTGTCCAGTATGTCCTTTACTATTTCACTTCGCTCGTCTTCATGGAGGAAGTACATTTTAACATCTACTACTTCACTCATGACACCCTCGGCAACTGCATGGGCCATTTTCTGAGTGGACTGGTGCATGGTGTCGTAGATTATGGTGATCTTATCTGGACATTCCCCAGTGGCCCAGGCACTGTAGGCTCCGATGATTTTCATGGGATCGGTCCATATCTGACCATGGGATGGTGCGATCATCTTGATCTGCTCCAGCAGGCCTAAATCAGTGACTTCCTGGAATTTCTTCAACACCAGTTTGGATAAGGGGGTTATGAGGTTGGCGTAGAATTTCTGTGCTGCGTCCATGAGGATGTTTTCCGGTATTTCATGGTCGTATCTCTGGGGGTAGCAAAGGTGCTGTCCAAAGGCATCGTTTGGGAATAAGATTCCTTCCTCCATCAGCAGGGTGAACATACTGTCTGGCCAGTGCAGGAGGAATGCATCTAAAAAGGCTAGAGTTTTCCCTCCCAGTTCCAGTGTGTCCCCGGTTCCCACTTCAATAAATTCCGCACCTTCCAGTGCTGGGAAATGTTTTAATAATCCTTTAACTGCTATTTCTGTACAGTAAATTGGTGTTTCTGGGAATTTCCGGTGCAATTCTGTTAAGATTCCACTGTGGTCTTTTTCCACATGGTTCTGGACTATCACGTCAATATTGACATCTTTACCTTCTTTTTCGAATGCATCTTCCACCCGGGCCATGAGCTCCTGGAAATTTCCATGATATGCATTGTCAATTAATGCAACCTTTTCATCTCCGAATACCAGGTAAGCGTTGTAGGTGGTTCCATTCAAGGTGTATCCATGGTATTTTCTTATATCCCAATCCAATACTCCTACCCAGTATACGCCTTCACCAATTTTCTCTGACTCTGCCTTCATAATTTCACTTCCAATTTGAATGAAGAATTTCACTCCACAATTTATTGTATTAACTTATTCTAACAAACTATGCGATTTTAGTTCGTGTGTTCCCGAACGTACCGTAGTATACGAACCAACCTTAATAAATTTTACTGTTCGGGCCAAAACGAACGTACTTATATACCCGAACTATTTATATAGTAAGTGAGTAGATCACAATAACAGAAGAATATCCTTCACTGATTCAGAGCCCTAAAAAAACTGATTATTAATAAGAATTAACAATTAAAAGAATAAACCAATAGCCTAATCTTGTTTAGAGGATCAGAAGTTATAGAGGTACCATTTAATGGTTAAAGCCAACAACCCCATTCGGATCAAAATATTTTCCACTAAATCAGGAGTGAATATTGTTCAAAGCCCAATAAAGGCCCAAATTCTCTCCATCCTTAAAGAAGGAGGCCTGAGTGGATCCCAGATCGTTTCTGCCACCAAAAGATCCAAATCCACCATCTCCGCCCATTTGCAGGACCTGGAAGATGCCGGGATAATTGACTGGGTGATAGACCCTGAAGACCGTCGCCGAAAGATTTACTTTATTAATTCCAGATTCCTGGGAGACCTATCATCACCACAAGAAATAGAAGATGATGTTAATGAATTCCTGGAGGAATACGTTACCCAATCAGATGACCCATTTAAATTCTTCCGTTACATGTTCAGAACCATCCGAGTAGCACTCCTGGATGAAGGAATAAATATCGACCCCATACTTCATAATGCAGGCTTTAAAGTGGGCCAGACATTCTACAATAAATTGAAAGGCCAGGACATTAATGAACTCACCCAAAATCTCATCATATTCTGGGAAACCAACAACTTGGGAAATATTAAAATTCAAAGCATTAAACCCCTGATAATACAATCCTACAACTGTTTTGAATGTGAAGACTTGCCCCAACTGGGGAAACCTGCCTGTGCCTTTGATTCCGGGTTACTGGAAGGCATTTTCTCCAATTATTATGGTCAGGAAGTGGAAGCAGAGGAAACCAAGTGTTATGCACAGGGAGATAACCTCTGCCAGTTCGTGATCAAACCAGTACCAACCGACACGCATTAGATCTCCTTTGCTTTTCGCATTTCTCCAAACCAGCATCAACCGTTAATTTTATTTTACCGACTAACTGATTATGCAAAGAAAAATTGGATGAAATTATAGAATTATTAAAAAATTTAATAGATTCTTATAAAAATTAAATTTGAGGAAACTACTTTTTCCCATTGAAAAAGGAGTCTGTTAAATCAATTCTATGAATTTTTTAATTGCATCTTCTGATTTTTGAATGTCCCTAACACAACCATAATGGCCCCAAATGGAATCATACTGGAAAAGTTGTGAATCTGTTAGTGCTTCATACATAGGCAACACACAGAAATTGAAATCAACGATCTGATCCTGATTTATGGCAATCACCAGAGAAGGAACACTGATTTTAGAAATCTTATCACCCAAATCATGGTCTAAAAGAGCTTTATTTCTCCATACAATGTCATTAGCGTCCCATTGGTGAGCATCTTTCTCCCGTTCTCCCACCCCAACTAAAAATTCATTCCGGGATTGGAAACACTGCTCATAATTTTCAGGGGCAAGACTCCAAAGGAAACCAAGGTGAGATGATTTTTCCATGACCCTAACCGGGTTCTCAGTGTAATGACCATCATCGTATCCCGAATCCTCTGTGATTATCTGATTCATGAGATGGTACATTCCGTACATCCGGTTTGAAATCCGATGGCTGGTCCCATTCAGCACCAGGAAGTCCATAAAATCAGCATAC
The DNA here is from genome assembly GCF_002813695.1 of Methanobacterium subterraneum. Taxonomy (NCBI): domain Archaea; kingdom Methanobacteriati; phylum Methanobacteriota; class Methanobacteria; order Methanobacteriales; family Methanobacteriaceae; genus Methanobacterium; species Methanobacterium subterraneum. Next base: position 1,892,814 of record NZ_CP017768.1, read on the forward strand.
CAAATTCCCCAGTGAAGTGCCTGGAAACCCCCCATGGATGTTCCCATAATTCCTTTAACATGTTTTATTCCCAACCCACTGGTTAAAAACTGATAATGGGCATTCACCATGTCTTTGATGGTGTAACTGGGAAATTCAGTTTTTAAAGGTGAGGTAGATGGACTGGATGATCCTGGTGCTCCCAGAGCAGTGGGGCTGATAACATAATACTGATTGGTGTCTATGGCTTTACCCGGGCCGATGACACTGGATAGGTTTTCCACAGAAGTGTAATCTCCACTCCAACCATGTAGATAGATGAAGGCATTGGTTATGTTACCCTCATTGTCTAGTTTTTTAATTCCCTGTGTGGCGTATTCCAGTTTTAATTCAGGGATTATTTCACCGGATTCGAACTGGAAATCTTTTACCGTGTAATATTCTGGTTCTAACATGAAATCATCCTTAAAATCATTATAAATCCATCATTTTTATTTAATGATGTTTTATCATTCCATTCTTTTCAAGATTAAATTCCGTTCTATTAACATTGAATTATCCTAATTAAATCCTTATTCATGAAAAATTACTTGTTTTCTAACTTTTTGAATTTGATTATGGTGGTGGAAAGGTACTTTCCATTTCGGGCGAAGCCATCGAATATCTCTTCATCTTCCATACCACAATTCTGTACAGACAGGATCTCCTTATCCCGAGGGTCCTGTTTTACTATTTCCTCCAGCATATGGGAGTGACGGGAGGTTTTCATGACCACTGCAGTGTCGGCGTGCTCCAGGATCTCACCCAGTCTCTGGTCCACCTTGGGCACCACCAGAATGATCTCATCCTTCTCCCCCAGGGTGATACCCGCACTGGCTGCACAACCAGTGAATGAATTAATTCCCGGTATCATCTCCACCAGGTAGCCCCGGTCTCCAATTATCCGGGCAACGTAGGAAAATGTGCTGTAAATTGCAGGGTCTCCCAGGGTTATGAATGAAACATTCTGGCCTTCATCTAATTCACTGATAATCAGCTCGGCTGCCCCGGCCCAGTAGCTTTCCAGAGCATTTTTATCCTCTATCATGGGGAATAGTGGTTCGATAACATTATATTCATCACTGCGCCCATCCAGTATTCCTTGAACTATGGACAGTGCCACGCTTGGTTTTTTAGGGGATGATTTAGGTGAGCAAATCACTGGGACACTTTCTAGCGTTTTTACTGCCTTAACTGTGAGTAATTCAGGGTCTCCAGGACCCACACCGATACCAATGAGTTTTCCTTTATTCATATTCATGATTACACCGAATTAGAGTAACTTTAGTAAAGCTAGTCATCTATTTTATAATCCTAATTAATGGTATTTATTTAGATTATTATCAAAGAGATTTAGATATTTTTAATTATCTCATTTCCATAATTAAAATAATAATATTAATAAATGAATCTAAAAAGTTATTATAATTATCTGGTTTATAACCACCATCAAAAAAAGGTATTATCCCCATCACATTTAGATCAAAGCCTTTTAAAGGTTTTATCCAGATTAAATTTAAATAAACTCTTTAAAAGTTTATATGAGAAACTGTTTTTAAAAGAATACTACTCATACGCTGGGAAACTTTATGTATTTATACCATTACCCAAAATATAATTCTCTATGGATATCGGCTTTTTCTGTGACAAGTGCGGAATGATAAAAGACCGCTGCATATGTTCCTCTGGAGACAATAGAGATAATATTCGAGTTGAAACACCTAAAATTTCAACATCAAGACTCAACGCTATCAAAAAACAGTACCCCCACATTGATGATGATATAATTGAAAAATTCCCCTTTGCTTCACCCCGTGAAGGTCAGCTGGAGATAATATCCGAAATAAGGGATGCTATAGACGAGGGTTACTCTAACATAATCCTGGAAGCAGGGACTGGAACTGGTAAGTCCGTGGTGGCCACCACTCTGGCCCGCTTGTACCATCCGGCCTACATACTAACCATGACAAAGCAGTTGCAGTCCCAGTACGCTGCAGAATTCGGTTACCCCATGGTAAAGGGCCGTGGGAACTTCCTGTGTCAGAATGAGAATCTGGAGTTCAGCTGTGACCAGGGAACCTGTCAGACCATTCCCAGCACCCAGAAATTTGCCTGTGATTATGGTATCAGCAAATCCCCATTTGGTGGGGAGATGCACGCCTTTCAGGACGCCTTCGGATCACCCCTTTATTTCCGTTCCAACCAGAGATGCAGTTACTGGGATCAAAAAGCCCATGCAGCAGAAAGCTCCATAACATTAATGAACTATGATTACGCACTCCTGGAACTGAATTACGTGAAACACTTCGGGAAACGGGATTTAATGGTTCTTGATGAGGCACATAACATTGAAAACAAGCTCATGCAACGCTTGGAGGTTAACCTCTACAACAGGAGGTTGCAACGTGAGATTAAAAAGACCATACCACCAAGCATGATGCAGCACAATGAGCCCGATGAATGGATATTATTTGTGGAATCACTCTACGAGGACTATCAGGATATAAACCTGAAACAGATCCCCAAAAACCAGGCTGACCGGGTTAACCGGATGAAAATGAACCTGAGTGAGCTTACAAGGAACCTGGAGAACAATCCAGATAACTGGGTGGTGGACACCAGCCCAGGGGGAGTTTCCTTTAAACCATTACGGGTGGACACCTACGCCAATGACCGGCTCCTTAACCACGCCGATATTAGGCTGTTCATGAGTGCCACCATACTGGATCAGGATCTGTTCTGTCAGTGGCTGGGCATTGACCCCGAAGAAACCTATCACCTGGAAATAAAGAGTATTTTCCCACCATCCTCCCGTCCAGTTCACCTGAAACTGGTGGGGAACATGTCCCACCGTCTAATTAAACGCACCGCCCCCAAAACCATTCCAGTGCTGGAGAAGATCATTGAACACCATAAATATGAAAGGGGCTTGATTCACACCCATAACTACAAATGTCAGCAGTACATCATCAAACATCTTCAAAATCCCCGTTTAATGGGCCATAACTCCAAAAACAGGGAGCATGTTCTGAACCGATTTGAACACAGTGCTGATCCCAGGGTACTGGTTAGTCCCTCCATGAGTGAAGGAGTGGACTTACCCTACGAGAAGTGCCAGTTCCAGGTCATCTATAAGATACCTTTCCCATATCTGGGAGATCCCCAGATTAACCAGCGGAAACAGCAGGACCCCTCCTGGTATGCTTATAAAACTATTATGACTCTCCTCCAGGCCTATGGTCGTGGCATGCGTGCTGAGGATGATTACTGTGAGACTTACATATTGGATGGGAACTTCCGCATGTTACTCCGGAACAAGCTCTACCGGGAACTGGTGCCAGGCTTCTTCAAAGATGCCATTCAGAGAGAATAACTAAAATGTTCATAGAATGGTAGGATAGTTTTAATATAGAGTTTAAATAAACCATTACCTAGTATATTAATAATTATTGTTAGTTCCCGGGCCAATCCAAGTAATGAGAGGTATAATGAAAATGTCCGAACTTTCCAAGGTGGACATATACAGTCAGATCGATGTTCTAAGGCAGAGCTTGCTGGACCTTACCATGCGTAACCAGCTTTTAAACTTCCGACCCCGTAGCATGACTGTGGAGGTTAAAGAAGGAGAACTGGCCGAGATATACGACCGATTAGTTCTGAAAAAAAGCAAAAGGAAACTTTTACAGTTCATTCCTAGGGGAGAATCAGAAGGAACTTCACAGTCCACTGATTCTCGTTACAAAACTACTTATTTTAATAAAGATGAGGCTGAAGAAAGCCCCACCCTAACTGTAAGAGACCAACCAAATGGTAGAGAATCATCAAGTACGGTTGATAAAGGGATTAAAATTGGGGATGGAAAATCATTATCATCTTCTACTGTTTCTGATGAATTGATAGGTAATGGATCTCTAGAAGTGGATGTTCAAGATGATATATCAGATGCAGGTACTGAGATTTCCAATGATTTTCCAGATGCCAATGGAACCCTTGAAGGTTTGGGCCCTGAAGAATCATTACTATGGGAATCACCTTCATTAGACCAGGAAACCCTGGAGAAGAATAAAGAAATATTTCTGTCCACAGATTTAACTCCATCTGAACTTCAGCGACGTTTGTTCTATATTAACCAGCGTGCCAGGTCAATGATGGAAGAACAGGGATACAACATCCTGTACCTGGCTATGGGATTCCTTAAATGGCAGGAAAACAATGGAACACCAGGAGACCGTGAAGCACCATTGATACTCATACCAGTGGAACTGGAACGCAGACGGGTGAAGGGTTCATTTAAGCTCCGCTGGACTGGTGAGGATATAATCTCCAACATCTCCCTCCAGGCTAAACTACTGGATTATGGGGTGGAGTTACCTGATTTTGAAATGCCCCGCACCCCGGAAGGTGTTGATGAATATCTGGATCAGGTATCTGAATCCATTTCCCATGAAAAAAATTGGGCTGTGCGAGAAAAGGTTTACCTCGGATTTTTCAGTTTCACCAAATTCGTTATGTACAAGGACCTTGACCCGGATAGCTGGCCTGAAGACATGCCCCTAGAAGAAAATCCCCTAATAAAGACCATATTTGATCCCACAGAAGAAGAATTAGGTCCCGGATTCCAAGAAAACCAGGTGGACGTGAAACTTTCATCTGAAGATGTTTACCATGTGATGGATGCGGATTCGTCACAGATCGCAGTTATTGAGGATGTAAAGCATGGCCGTGACCTGGTAGTGGAGGGACCCCCGGGAACTGGTAAATCCCAGACCATAGTGAACCTCATAGCCGAACTCCTTGCACGGGGCAACACTGTACTCTTTGTAAGTGAGAAGATGGCAGCACTGGAAGTGGTTAAAGGCCGTTTAGACAGTGTTGGTCTGGGAGAATTCTGTTTAGAGCTGCACAGTAAGAAATCCCAAAAAAAAGATGTTCTGGAGAAACTGGAAAGCGTTCTCCGCAACCCAAAACCAGTAGATCTGTCACTGGATGATGATCTAAGCACCATTGAAGAGTTAAAGTCAGATATCAACGAATATGTTACTTTACTACATTCCCCCTACGCTGAAATTAAATGGACGCCCTACCAGCTTTTCGGTGTTAAAGAGAAATCATTGCATCACTTTGAGAAAAACAAGACTAAAATGCCTCGTTTCTCCATGGATAACAGTGAAAGTTGCACTTTAAGACAGTGGCAGAGGACCATCAATAAGTTCAAGGAACTGGGGGAACTGTACAAACTGGTGAAACCAGTAGCAGACAATCCCTGGAAATCCACCCGACCAGACCCCATACTTCCTGCAGAAGAAGAGGAAATTGAAGCCCTCCTCGGGAAAACCATTGAAACACTGAATGATCTCAATCTAAAGGCTGAAACTCTTTCCAAAATATCCGGAGTGAAGATCCCTGCAACACTGGAGGAAATGGAACACCTCATAGCCGCGGTGGAGATAATCTCCTCCTTCCCCTCACTGGAAAGGGAACTCATCCTTAACACCAAATGGGATTATGACAAACTGCAAGTCTACAATCTGATTAAAAGCCTGGAAGAATTCAAATCCAAGGCTAAAGGTCTGAGGAGATTTAAAAAAGAGGTGCTGGATGAGGATATTTCTTCATTACTACTATCTTTCCAGGAACAAAAACCCAAACTACTGAAGTTCCTCAGTGGAGATTTTAAAAATGCCAAAAAACGTATTGGTAAACTTTACCAGGGAAAACCCCCTGAAAGTGATGAAATAATACTCCAGGATCTGGAGGAACTTATCCGATGCCAGGAACTACGGTTGAAGATAAGAAATCAGGATGAGCTGGCCCGATCTCTCTTTGGATCTCACTGGAAGGCTGAGGAAAGTGAAGCTGAAAACCTTCAGGAAATATCGGAATGGATACTCAAATTCAGGAAAGCTCTGGATGAGGGCCGTATCACGGAGAAAATTCTTATAATCCTTGATTCTGTAGAACAGTATGAGATTAAACAGATCACCCAGGAAATGCACCAGGAATATGACCTGATCCTCCAGCAAATTAGCCAGCTGGACAGTTTCCTTCACTTTGATCAGGATTCTGCTTTAGGGGTGTCTCTGACCCGGAGTCCCCTTGATTTTTTAATCTCCCAGATTTCACTCTTGAAGGTGGGACTTTCCGCTCTGCAGAACTGGTCCCGTTTCAGCTCATCCCGGATGGAATGCTTGGAAACAGTGGGCAAAAATCTGGTGGAACTGGTGGATAGGGATGAAATTGAGGCAACAGATATCATACCTTGCCTGGAAGGGAACTTCGCAGATTCACTTCTGCGCAGTCTCTTCTTAGAGCAGCCTTCTCTTTCCCGTTTCGTGGGCGATGTTCATGAGAAGAAGATCTCTGAATTCAGGGAACTGGATCGTAGAATCATCACCCTAAACCGTTTCCGCATAGCCCAAGAATTGCACCAGAACCGTCCCTCCCTTTCCAGCACCGCATCACCTCGCTCAGAGCTGGGAGTGCTTAAAAGTGAGTTTTCACGTAAACGGGGACACATGCCCATCAGGAAACTGTTGTCAATTTGTGGAGGGATAATACAGACTATTAAACCCTGTTTTATGATGAGTCCCCTTTCCATTGCCCAGTACCTGGACCCTTACAGTGTAAAGAATCTGCGCTTTGATTACGTTATCTTTGATGAAGCCAGTCAGGTGAAACCAGAAGATGCCCTGGGTGCGCTTTTAAGGGCCCGATGTGCGGTTATTATGGGTGACACCAGACAGTTACCACCCACCAGCTTTTTCGATATCCTGATTGATGTGGAAAGTGATGATTATGACCTGGCAGTCTTAGCAGATATGGAGAGCATTCTTCATCTCTGCAAACGCAGCTTCCCCTCGAAGATGTTACGCTGGCACTACCGCAGCCGGCATGAATCACTGATCGCAGTCAGTAATCAGGAATTTTATGACAACCACCTCCTTATTTATCCTTCACCAAGCCAGGACTCTGAGGAGCTGGGATTGAAACTGGTACACCTTCCGGAAACTGTTTATGACAGGGGTAAAACTGCCACTAACCGGGAAGAGGCCAAGGCAGTTATCAAAGCTGTGTTCGATCATTATAAGCAGTACGGTGATGAGAAGAGTCTTGGTGTGGGTACCTTCAACGTGCGTCAGCAGCAAGCCATCCTGGAGGAACTGGAACTGCAACTCAAACTCAACCCTAGCATGGAGAAGTACTTTAAATCAAACCAAGAGGAGCATTTCTTCGTGAAAAACCTGGAAACAATCCAGGGAGATGAAAGGGACGTTATAATGGTTAGTGTGGGTTACGGGTTTGATTCTGAAGGCAATTTGAGCCATAACTTCGGACCAGTGAACCAAGATGGAGGAGAAAGACGTTTGAACGTTCTCCTGACACGTGCCCGTGAGAAATGTCTGATATTCTCCAACTTCCGAGGCCGTGATTTGCAATTAAGTTCAAATGCACCCTTTGGTCTTCGCGCCCTTAAGGAATTCCTGGAATACGCTGAGAAGAAAACACTGCGTCAACAAGATAGGGTACAGACCACTGCTGATGATGCCTTTGAAGAAGCTATCTATGAATTTTTAACTGAACACAGATATGAAATTCACCGTAGGGTGGGTTGTGCTGGTTTCAGAGTGGACCTAGCCGTGGTCGACCCTGGATACCCTGGGCGTTACCTTCTGGGCATTGCCTGTGACGGGCCAATGTATCAGACCAGCAGGGTAGCCCGGGATCGGGACCGGCTCCGCCAACAAATTCTGAAGGGATTGGGATGGCAGTTCTATAGTTTATGGTCCACAGACTGGTACCGGAATCGTGCCGAAGTACAGAAACGGCTGCTGGCAGTAATAGAAGAACTTCTGAATGAAGAACGTCCAGACAAAGTTATTCCTCCCGTGGAAGAGGGAGAGATTGTTTCCCCTGTAGAAGAGGGAGAAAAAGAACTTAGCTCTAATGTAGAAGAAATTGCCGATGATAAACATTATGATATTCCCCCTGTAGAAAACACTATTCACGATGAAGAACGTGAAACCAGTTCCCCAATGGAAGAAACTGATGATATGACTCAATTGATAGAAGAAGCTGATGATATCTCTAAACTGATTGGAAAACCTGCAGAAATAAGTTCCACAGCCGAAGGATTAGAAGATATCCCTCAGGAAATCGTGGAATTTCCACCAGAAAATTCTGAAGTTAAAAAAGAAGCTAAGGATGAATTATCCGATTACATGGTTTGTGAAGATACTGGTGTTCCTGTTTCCGGAGAATTCCACAGCCAACCAGTGGGAGACATTGCCCGGGCAGCAATGAAAGTAGTGGAGATGGAAGGACCCATCCATTACGACGAGGTTGTAAAACGTATAAGGGCCTACTGGGGACTCAGTCGAGCAGGGCGACGTGTTCAGGAAGTTATGAAAGAAGCCATAAGCCTGGGAGTGATGGATGGTCAGATAATTCAGAAAGGTGACTTTTTATACTTCAAAGATGCCCCAGTAGTTGTTCGAAGGAGAACTGGTAATCCCCCTGCCAAGATGGATCTCATTAGTCCCGAAGAAATTGCAGCTGCAGTGAGGATCATCCTGGAGTCACAGTACGCTACCCAGGCGGATGAATTGGTCCGGGAAGTTTCGCGGCTCTTTGGTGCCAAAGTTACCCGTGGTCCTGCTATAAGTAGAATAAAAGAAGTTATATATGACTTGATCCAGAAGGGTGAAATTGAAGAACGGCCGGATGGAATGGTTGATTTTGTCAGGAGTTAATGGAAAATTCCAGTAAGGAGAAATTCCGTAAAAAAATTTATTCTTCAGTTAAAGGATATCCACTTCTCTTCCACATCCGGATACCACCCAAGATATTGTAAACTTCCATATAACCCAATTCCTGCATTATTATCATGGCTTTAGATGCCCTAACACCAGATCCACAGCAGATCAGGTATTTTGTTTCTTTTTCCAGCTTCTCCAGTTCTTCTATGAAGTTTTGACCATGGTAGTCTATGTTCACCGCACCCTCGATATGGCCGTTGATGAATTCTTTAGGAGTTCGGACATCCAGTATAACAAAATCAGGAACAGCCTGTACCTTTCCAATTAATTCATACGCTTCTTCAGGACTTATATTCCTAAAAATCAGTTCTTTTTCATTTTCAGAGGACTCTGCCATGTTATCATAACCTGCCTATTTTACTTTTTCTGTCAGGTATATGTATATGGTAATGATTTCAAATAAATTAACCCTATTGAAACTACTTGAGATTGGGAGACAATAAAATCTCCTAATGATTTTTAAACTATTGAAATTTAGGGATTACCACTGGGATGCCCTCAAAATGGGTGACATACACATCAACCCCATAGGTTTCCTTTATTATCTCTGGAGTGATTACTTCCTTTCCACCGGTGGTGAACACCTGACCATCCTTCAGTATTATGAACTTATCTGAAAACCGCAGGGCCAGGTTAATGTCGTGCATTACCACCACTGAAGCTATCTTCTGGGTAGCGGATACTTCCTTTATAATCTTCATTACTTCCAGCTGATTTTTCAAATCAAGATCACTGGTTGGCTCATCTAAAAGTAACAGTTGGGGTTCCTGAACTAATGCTCTAGCTATAACAACCTTTTGGAGCTCCCCACCACTTAATTCATTAATGTATCGCAGGGAATAGTCTTCAAGACCCATTACCCCCAATACTTTTTCAGTTAGTTCCAAATCTTTACTGGAAACATCCCATTTGATGTAAGGTTTCCTACCTAATAAAACAGCATCGAAAACAGTTACATATCCTGTTTCTGAATTTTGGGGGACGTATCCAATTTTCTGGGCGATTTCAATGTTTTTCATCTTTTTTAGATCCCGGTCCTCCACGAATATTATTCCCTCTTTGAAGGCCAGTATTCGATTGATGCATTTCATTAGGGTGGATTTACCCGATCCATTTACACCCAGTATGGATATGAAATCGCCTTTTTCAACTTCGAAATTCACATCGCGTAACACCGGTACGCTACCATAAGAAAATTCGACCTTATTCACAGACAGAACCATTATTATCGCCTCATTTTGATTATAATGTATAGAAACATTGGAGCACCCAGGAATGCAGTTATAATACCCACTGGTAGTACTATTGGTGATAAAATCGATCGAGCAATTGTGTCAGATGCCAGTAGGACCAATGCACCTAAAATGGCAGAAGTTGGGATTAAAAACCGGTGGTCATGGCCAATTATCCGTCTCATGATATGGGGTGCTATAAGTCCCACAAATCCAATCACTCCCAGAAAAGCCACGGTCACTGCTGCTGTGAATGAAGATATCAACATCCCCTGTATCCGTATACGGTCAGTGTTAACTCCCAATCCCTTGGCTGTTTCTTCACCACTTTCCAGGCTGTTATAATCCCAGGCATGATACATGAAATAGATGAAGGCCGGTATCATGAGTATCAACATGATCCAGACATCATTCCATACTGCTCGACCCACGTCACCAAAGGTCCAGAATATGGTGGCTGCAACCTGGGCATCGGTGGCAAAGTACTGTAAGAACATGGTCCCCGCAGCAAACAGGGCAGTCATGGCCACTCCAGCCAGTATCATTACCTCTGGTGTTACACTGCGAACCCTGGCAATTAGCAGGATGGCAACTACCCCCAACAATGCTCCAATAAAGGCTGCTAAAACTGTGAGATAAGGATTGTTTACAATAACGGCATCAGCATGGGTGCTGTGTAACGTTCCTGCCCCGAGAACTATTATTGCAAATGCAGCCCCGAATGCAGCCCCCTGAGATATCCCCATGGTATAAGGGCTTGCCAGGGGGTTTCTGAGAACACATTGCATTATGGCACCCTCGATACCCATGAAAATCCCGGCTATTATAGCAGCAAGTATTCTGGGAATCCTTATGTTCCATATAATAGAAGCCCCAGGTGCTTCACGGTTAAAAAGGGCATTAATTATATCATAAAATGATAAATTAGCGGCACCGACTTTAATGGAAAGAATTATTAATAGAACCAGGGCCAAAGCTAAACCTAATACAATTAATAATTTATTTCGAGTATAAGCCCTGTAACGACTTATTGTACTATTTTCAAATGACAATTAACTCACTTTTTTGGATATTATAAGTTTGTTTCTGGATTTAGTGCCAAAAGACGGATTTAAATGATCTACATAATGGACATCCATTATTTCAAAGCCCAAATCCTCTAAAAATTCTGAATATTCATCAAAGGACAGATCACCCTTAAAACTATATCGGGTACTGGCCTTCAAGGATTTTTCGAAGTTTGCAAAGTTCCATTCCAGGTTATCCAGAACATCAGCCAGGGTTTGGTTTTCATTTTCAGGGAAATATTGTTTATTTATAAATAATCCTCCCAAATTCAGGGAATTGTAAACTTTTTGAGCTATTTCAGGGTTTTTGCCACCAGGATTATAGGAAGAAAAAATAACATCGTAGGGACCCTTCAGGTCGTCTTGGTAAAAATTACCAGGGATAGTTTTAACATTGGCACCATATTTTCTAATGTACTTCTCGGTTTCCTGAGTTACAGGGGGCAGATCAAAGACACAACAATCAAGATCAGGGTTGATTTTACTAAGGGCTATTGAGTACATGCCATGCCCTCCAGCCAGGTCAAGTAAAGTCTTTGAATCTTTAAATTCATCATATGAATTAATTATTTCCACGGTGTCCTGCAGTTCTCCGGATATGCAGTCTTCAGCCATTACCTGGATAATGAAGGGGAAAAATGATTCTTCTTTTTTGGAGAGATTTCCTTTCAGGGTGTCATTTAGATTATTCCATTGATCTGCATTTTCTTTTAAAGATAATATGCAATTAGTTCTATCATATTTAGATTTAGAGTCCAGATATAACTTTGATAACTCTGAGTTCTGGTAAAGCTCATTTTCCTTCGTTATTAGGCCAATCTTTTCCAGGGCCTCTAAAATATAATGGGAAAATATTGGTTCAATTTCTAATCTCTGGGAAAGTTCTTCGTAATTTACTGGTTCATTTAAATTGTCAAAAACTCCAATTTCTATGGAAGATTTTATTATATTGAATGTTTTCAGGCCGTTGAAGGCATTTTCAACTACCTGTTGTAATTTTTCATGTGTGACATCTGGCCGTTCTAGAATGTTCATATTACCACTTGAATTCCATTAAAAAGTAGAAAAAAGAAAATCAGATTTCGATTTTCTTGAATCCACCCTGTACTGCTTTCATCTGGTTGTACACTGGTTTACCCACAAATTTTACAAAGATTTCATCAGCCTTCTTCTCTGGATCCACATCACTGAATTGCTCCGGATAGAGAACTTTTCCTACGTAGTAGGCATCGGCAAGTAATATGTCCTTATTATAACTGTAAAGGCAGTAGGACATTAATCCATAAACCTGATCATTCTTTACAGCTTTTAAATCTTTATATTCAGGATATTTTGTGGTATCATTAACTACCGATGCTAAACTGGATTCTTCAATGAAAATCACATCCGGATTCCAGTTTATCAATTGTTCTTTATCTATCTGGACTGCTATGGACGTGTCATTGGTACTAACAGAACTAGCAACGTTTTTGGCATTTACCATCCTAAATGGAGGGTAGAATGCATTGGTTGAGGTGATGCCATGTGATCCCCGGTAGGCATGGCCCCCCACATATGCCGTGGTGTTTTTACTGGCCGCAGCGTCCTTGGTTCTTTTGTTAAGGTCTTCTTCGCAGGAATTGATGTAACTTACCAGTTCATCTGCCCTTTCAGTTTTACCCAGCACTTTACCCATTATTTTCAGGGAATCTTTATACTTGGCCATCTGTTCGGTTGTTCCCACACCCATAGTGTAAACAACTACAGTTGGAATACCTGTTTTGGACTCTATATCCGCAGCTTGAGTGGCATCGGCGGCAAAAACAACATCGGGTTTTAGGTTAGCTATTGCTTCGTAATTGATTACGGTTTTCCGGGCATCCCCCACAATGGGAAGACTCATTAATTCGGGGTGGGCTATCATGTAGGGTAATTGGTTTCCCCATCCCCCGGTGGAATTGGTCTCAGTCTGCTCAATTCCCACAATTTTATCACTGGCATTCAAATAAACAATTTCTCGGGCTGAACATCCAGTTCCCACCACTTTATTGACCTGGGCCGGCACATTTACTGTTCTACCGGCAACATCAGTTATGGTAACTGTCCCATTACTGTTTGAAGCTGATCCACCTATTCCAAAGGCATAGATCAAGGCTCCCCCCACCACTGCTATGACAACAAGAATAACTGCTATTAACTTTTGATTGATAAAACCACCTCCGATTTTATATAAATGTAACAGAAATAATTTATAATACTTTCGATTGAAGTAATAATACACTTATAAATGAATATTAGAATAGTAATACTTTAAAATTAGTTAATACTAACTTTATAAATAGCCAGGTTAAAAATAATACCCAAAACAATATCCCTAAATCTTGATGGCAAGGATTATGTATGGATTAGTAATTCCATTAACAATTCATAGCAGAAAAAAAGAATAAAGAAAATCTCTTAAAAAAAATTAATTAAAAATAAAAAATTAATTTCTTGAATAATCATCAAAACAGGGTATGCAAACGAAATCATTATTTTCTACCCTAGCCCGGTGTTCGGCAACCAGTTCACCACATTTTGAACATTTAACTGACCCAAATATCCTGGCTTTTTCCGGAATCTCAACATCCACAAACTCTATATTGAACAGTTCATCCGCAGGCATGTTCATGATTTTTTCTGAAATTGCATCCTTTCTCTTCTCAAACTCCATTTCATCTTCAGGCTTTGCTTCTCCAGAAAATGCTTTCGTTCTCACCATAGCAAATTCAGGATCAATTTCATCAATGGCTATATTTAAAGACAGACGTAGAGATTTACCCGTGCCACGGTTTATGAATGTGTATACGTTTTTCCCATAATCTTTAAATATTAAATTACCCTTTCCAAATGTACATCCAGTGATCACTTGAATAGCATCCACACTGCAGCTGTCATTTTCCACAATGGCCAATAACTCCTCATCAATGGCCCTATTAGAAATTAATTTATCCGTAGCTATCTCGGCAGCTTGAATTCCTATGGCCACACCAGGACATGAATGTCCGTGAAACTCTATAACCTTTGAATATATATCATTTTCGTTATCCATAACCATCACCAACTCCGTTAAGACATTTTACTGGCTTTTAACTCTAAAGTAAACCACTTGAAATATCCATAATAACTTATTAACCTTTTTATAAGCAATTTTTTTTAAAACTAGTTAGCAGTGATCCTTTATAAATCTTATCTAACCTAAAAGAAGTAATACTTTTTTAGGGATCCACCCCAAATAGTAATACTCGGAGGAATAGGGAGCCAAACAATTACAGGCCTCCCCCACGTCAATATCAATATAAACTGCTGCTCCAGAAACTTATTAATTTCGGGAGTGATTTATAGGACAAGATGGTGAATGTTATGTAAGTAATGATTACTGAATTGAAGATTAGAATAAAAAATAGATATTCCCTATGAGAAATATTCAAAACCCGATAATTGAATCTAGAAATCAAGGAGATACCTAAAATGGAAGAAAAAAGTCGACCAAACCGTTTTACAGAGGTTCTTGGTGAAGATGTGGATATGGCATTCAAAAAACTGGCATCCGAATTGTTAAAAGATGGTGCTCTGACCCTTAAAGATAAGAGTATCATAGGACTGGCGTGTGCAGTGGCAGTGAAATGTGATTCCTGTGTTAGGGCACATAAAAAACAGGCCCTGAAGGCAGGGGCCAGTGAAAAAGAAATTCTGGAAGCAGCAGCAGTGGCAGGGTTGGTGCGTATGGGTTCTGGTTTTAACACCGCCTACGCACTTCTAGATGACCAAGAGCCCAGTAGAAAAATACACTTTAAAACAAAAAATAATGATGAAAAGAAGCAAAATAACAGATCAGAAGAAGATAAAACAATTTCAAGGAAACCTGATGGATATCTGAAAAGTATATATGGAAAAAATGATCAGGAATAGAATTTAAGAATAAATAAGCGGACCTGGGGGGATTTGAACCCCCGACCTTGGGATCCGAAGTCCCACGTCATATTCCAGGCTAGACTACAGGCCCATAAAAACCCACTAAATCGTAGGCAAGTTAGTTGTTAGGTGCTTTTCACTTATAAAAGTATTCGTACCCCATGAATAAACACCCCTATTTTTTATTTTACTTCAAATGAATCTGCTACATGGATCCAGTCAGACGATCCAGGAAAGTTAATCATTGGTGTCACTAAAAAAATTACCATATTTTTCAATCTTCGTACATTCCAGCCAGTGGATCCTTACCATTGGGGAACATGGCACCGTAGGGTTCAAACCAGTCCATATCCTTCACCGTGCAGAAGTGCATTCCCTGGTTGGACTCAGTCATCATCAATGGTTGGGCCTTTTCCACATCCCAGGAACCATCTTCCACGTTGTATATGTCATCTCTTACTTCCAGATGCACCACTTTCCCCATCACCAAGGCATAGGGAAAGTTATCGTATTCATCAGCAATGATTTTATGGAGTTTGCATTCCATCCAGGCGTAACATCCATCCACCCCCGGTGTTTCAATCTTCTGGCTGGATTTTTCATCTAAACCAGCCAGTTCATATTCATTAACCTCGGGAGGGACGAATTTAGCGGTGGGCATCACACTACCAGCCAAGTCCATTCCCGGGAGACTGATAACGAATTCTTCCTTAGCCTTCATGTTATCGAAGGTGTCCCTCATCACCCCGGCAGTGGCCACACATATCAGGTCAAATGGGCGTAAAATAGGCATCAGACATGAGTAGGGAGCCACATTTCTCACCCCATCTGGGCTGAGGGTGGAAATGAAGGTCACTGGCAGAGGTATTATGGATTCTCTTTTGAAGTTTTTAATCTGCATATTGGTTCACCGCTTTAGGTAATGGGAAGAACCACCATATAAATTTATCATATTGATTATGCAGATAGTATTACAATTGGGGTTTGTTAATGCTGAATGTTCATACCCCTACAATTCCCTAATTTAATTGTTGTTGTAGGTTTCTTCTGTTTCCAGGAAATTATCTGATTCATTCGGAAACTCTTCTTTTTCCAGTGTTTCTCTAAAGATTAAACCATATGCCCGGTACATGAAGAGATACATAAAGGGGTAAGCTATAAGGCAGGTTAAAACCAGCCCCACGAATGGTATTAAGGATATTAACGCCGCCCCCACTGCGATTAGAATATAAATAACCATCAGGATAATTAACAGCATTATGTAATTTAACCAACCGATACTCTCTATTCTTCTCTTTATTTCTCCAAATCTCAGTGCTGCTCCGATTTCTCCATAGTATGCCATGTTGGATATGGCCATTACCATTATTATCCCCACGATGAGGAGAATGAACAAACCCAGGAGCATGATAAGCAATCCAAAAATTTTCGTGGCGGATGATCCTGCAAGTAGCATGACGAAGCCGGCAATTAAAACTATTACAGGGATTGTTTGGTAGATTAACGCCACTAAGAACATCTTAAGCCCATCTATGAGCATTTTACTCCACTTTTTAAATTCAGGAGGTTCAATTTCCCCCAATATGGTTGTTTTTATTGTTCTAAGTTGATATCCCATCATCAGGAGGGAGGCTACAAGAGCAGGAATCAAAAGAAAATATAATAAGCCAGAAACACTTGTGTATAACATTATTATTTCCATTGAAAGCTGGGAAATTAAAACGATTATACCCAGGATTAACAGACGTTTCCAGTTAGAAACTGGATACTTAAACGAATCACCAATAATTTCACCTATATCCATATCAAATCAACTCCCATGAAATACGAAACACACCATTAACATATTAACGTTTCCTAATTGGTTTTTACACATATAAATGTTATTGATTGAATTAAAAGTAATACAGTGTGGCTCTAAAACTTGATTAAAAAAAAATATTATTATCTATTTGTGGTGAAGCTCTGCTTAAAATTTATATTTCTTCTAAATTTTCCGGTAACGTAGAATATAAATTATAAGACCCACACCCAGCACCCCACTGGCTACAAAAACCCAGAAATCCTAAAATTGACATCCCCCAGATCATGGGACCGTTGTTGATCTGGATAATCCATGAAGAACCTAGGAGCAGGGCTGCGATTATTATGGCCACCACCAGTTTGTTACTGGTTCTTTCAATGTCTTCAGAGAGTTCCTCTGAATAGCGGACCTTTATCTCCCCGTTTTCAACCCTGGCCACCAGGCGGTTGATGTTTTGAGGTAAGTTCTTCACCAGATGCTCCAATTCAAACATGTTATCCACTAATACATCCGCCATGTTCTTGGGACTGAATTTTTGCAGGATGAGTTTCTTCACCATTGGCTTGAACTGAGCAGCGGCATCAAATTCCCCATCAAGGGAGTAAGCCACCTCCTCAATGAGGGACACTGCCCTGGCAATGAGGGTGAATTCAGGTGGTACCCTGGCCCGGTACTTGGTAATCAAAGGTAGGGCCAGTTCACTTAAGATGTGACCCAGGTGTATGTCACTCAAACTAGCACCATAGTAACGGTCCAGAATATCCATTATATCCCTTTTAAGAATATTTCTATCCACCGAATCATTGATGATGCCCATGTAGATGAGCTGGTTAATAATGGCATCCACCTTGTAGTCAATGACCTGAACAAAGAGTTCACCCAGGTTCTGCATGAAATCATGGTCAATGTGTCCCATCATCCCGAAGTCAATATAACATACCACGTCATCCTCTAAAACGTAGAGGTTTCCAGGGTGAGGGTCAGCATGGAAAAATCCATCCACCAGTAGCTGCTGGAAGTAAGACTTAGCCACCCTTTCCGCCAATAGCTTGTTATCAAAGCCTTCCGGGTTCTCCATCACCTGGCTCATCTTGGTTCCCTGGATGAACTCCATGGTTAAAACCAGGGATGTGGAATACTCAGGGAAGATGGTTGGCGAACGGATACCTTCATCCTCTCGAAGCTGGCCTGGAAATTCTGGGTGTTCCGGGCTTCCAGACCGTAGTCCATCTCTTTATGGATGGATTTTCAAATTCATCCACAATCTCCGGAACATTGAACACCTGGAGACTGGAAATTTTCTTATGGAGCAGATCAGCCAGGTGATGCATGATAACCAGGTCTTTTTCCACCAGATCCTGAATACCCGGCCTCTGTACCTTAACCGCCACCAGGGTGCCATCGGGTAAAACTGCACGGTGAACCTGGCCAATGGAAGCCGCAGCCAGGTGTTCCTCTTCAAAACTCTGGAATAACTGGTCTAATGGTTTTCCCAGTTCACCCTCCACAATTATCTTCACTGTGTCAAAATCAAAGGGTAATGTGTCATCCTGGAGTTTGGTGAACTCATCAGCCATTTCCAGCCCCACCAGATCCGCCCGGGTGCTCATCATCTGCCCAGTTTAACAAAAGTAGGCCCTAATTCCTCGAAAACCATCCTTAACCGTTCCGGAGCGGTTGAATCCAGATCCAGATCAGAATCGTATTTATATAACAGGTCGCCCCAGCGGGAACCCTTCAGCTCAAGTTCACCAACCAGGTTATCGAACTGGTACTTGGCCAATAAGTGTACAATCTCTTTTAAACGCTGGTAGTCTATTTTTTTCCGGGAAAGGACATCATTTTTATCCCCCCATCATTTAATTATGGCAAATGTTAATTTTCAATTTTTAATGGATCTGCCAGGACCGCACCAATAAGTAAACCCATGGAGATAGCCACGAAGGTCAGGACCACCATTATCAGGTTTGTAATGGATGCGGAATAGTTTTGGCCAGCCAATGTAGCGAGACTCATGAATCCCAAGGATCCTGGCACTAAAATCCAGAATGCAGGTATTATAGATACGTAATAAGGTGTTTTAAGCTTTGATCTTTCCAGAAATGTTCCCATTATAGTCATGGTGACGGATCCTATAAAAGCACCGAAAAGTCCTCCCAGGAGGTAGTTTCCAGCCTGAAGTCCCAGGAAAGTGGCTGATAACACAATCAAAACTCCCAACATGTCACGGTTTCTTATTGACATTAAAAGGTACATCCCCAGGGTGAAAACCAGGACTCCAATATAGGGCGCCCACCAGCCCAGTGGAGTGGCTAGATAAGCTACCATGTACTCCCCTGGAGACAAGCCAACAACTTGAAGACCCAATATAACTCCAAAAAGTAGGAGTAACAGTATAACCACTCCCTGAACCAGGCGACTGGCACCAGATATCACATTGTTAGCGGCCAGTTCGTACATTCCAGTGGCCAGAACCGCCCCCGGGATGAAGTAAGAAAGTGCCGGGACCAGGATGGTGAGGGATCCCTTTACAATTCCCTGCTTCACACCGAAAAAGAAGATCATGGACACCAGGAACGCGGTTAAAACCGGTAAAATAAGGGTTAATCTGGGTTTATCCTCAGAGTATCCTATTATTAAACCCACAATTGCCCCTAATGCTACACAGAATAATAATTCACTGGTTGTGGGTAAAAGTAGCATTCCAAGGCCAGTAGAGTATAGTGCGTATCCCAATATGTGTCTTATATAGTTGTGCTGGCGTTTAACATTTATTATCTCTTTTATACGATTAATACCCTGTTCTGGAGTTATTTCTGCATTTTCTGCCAAGTATATTAACTCATATAATCGTGACACCTGGTCCAAGGGCAGGAGTCCGGGTTTTTGCCTGGTTACTGCCAGGGCCTTTGAATTCCCATCACTGATCTTGATGAGAACGAATGTTGGAAAATCAATCACTTCCTGGGCTTTAACACCATAAGCCCGGCATATATTCTTTAGTATAGCTTCTATGGTCATCACTGCGATTCCTGCTGCAGTCATGGCCCGGGCTAGTTCGGTTAAAAATTCCAGTAAGTACGGTGGTAAATCACCTTCAGCAGATATGTTGGAAGGGTTTATGTGAGATGAATTAGTTTCAGGAACCATTATGACCAGGAACTCCCCATTTACTCCAATAGATATTTGTTTTTAAAGGTGATTAAATCTTTTGGGAGTCGAGGGGAACTTACATCCCGCTGAGCAATGGAATTTATGGAGTTATGTGAATGATGAATCCCGGGTTTACTATTCCGGTGTAAGTGTTTTTAATGACTAGGGATCAAAAGGTTAGTGGTAAAGGATCGGTTGTATGAAACCTAAAATCTACCCCAAAAAATAACCATTACATTCAATTAATTTATGAAAAAAATATTTATCGGGATTATCATGCTGGCTAAACGTATCATACCCTGCCTGGACTGCGACCTTAACGTGCCCCATGGGCGCGTGGTTAAGGGAGTTGAATTCAAACAGATCCGCTATGCTGGAGAACCAGTGGAACTGGCCACCAAATACTATGAGGATGGAGCCGATGAAATAGTGTTCCTGGACATAACCGCCTCCCACGAGCGCAGGGAAACCATGGCCGAGGTTATAAAGGCAACCACCGAGAATGTCTTCGTGCCCATCTGTGTGGGCGGAGGTATCAGGAAGCCCCAAGACTATGTGAACATGCTCAAAGCAGGGGCAGATAAGTGCAGTACCAACACTGCAGCAATACACAATCCTGATCTCATCAACGAAGCATCCAAGGTAGTGGGTAGCCAGGCCTGTGTCATTGGTATTGATGCCAAACGTCGTTACGTGGAAGACCCTAAAGAAAACGATGATCATGTTATTATCGAAACACCCCAGGGATACTGCTGGTATGACTGCAGTATCTACGGCGGCCGGGAATTCACTGGAATAGATGCTGTGAAGTGGGCTATGGAATGCCAGGAACGTGGAGCTGGGGAGATTCTTCTAACCAGTATGGATCGGGATGGTACCAAGGATGGTTACGATATTCCCCTGAACAAGACCATGAGCCAGATGCTGGATATTCCCATAATTGCCTCAGGTGGTGGAGGTAATCCGGAACATATCTATGAAGTATTTGATAAGGGTGAAGCAGATGCTGCTCTTGCTGCCAGTATCTTCCACTTTGATGAGTACCCGGTGCCTGTGGTGAAGGAGTTCTTGAAGGAAAAGGGTGTTGCTGTCAGACTCTAAACATCTTTTATTTAGGTTGACTAAATCCTACCTTCCAAATCTATAAATTATAATATAAGGCGAGGAATTTGAAAAAACGAAAACACATCTTCCTGGACGACAATGCCAAAGTCGACAAATTGGAAAGGAAGATTAAAAAATACAACAGATACAAGTCCCACAGCGAGAAAACCCCTGAGGAGGATTTCCGTCTGCAGGAGAAACTGGCCATGCTCAGCGTGGTGGCCAGTAACTTCATGATGACCGGTCACAGTCCCACCATGGTCCTGACCAAAAGGGAGGAAGGGGACGAGGTTATGATGCCCGTAGGTGGTGGTCAGAAGGACCGGGCCCGTGAGATCATCTGCCAGGCAGATTTCAGGAAGCTATATCGTGGAGGTAAGGGCCGTAAAACCGATCCTCTCATGATCGTAACCGCCATCTGCATGTACGTCATGAGACAGGACAACCCACGAAGAGGAGATATTCGTTATTCCAACGATTTTATTAGGAACGTTGGAGTTACCAAGGAAATATATCAGCACATAAGCCAAAAGCTGGATTTTGAAGAAAATTCGTAATTTTTGATGTGTCGCTCTATATAGTGATAGCAAAATTTTGCTACACTTCTTGTTTTCAATTAACTATAACATTTCAACACCATCTCTTATCAAGGAAAGATCAATCCCGACCTGCCCGAAAAATTGTTTTAATCTAATAAAAATACCAGTGTTTGTTTTTATAGAATGATCTAGTGATTATTCCCCACTCACCATTGGCAATTTACTGATCTTCCAAGCTACAAAACCACCTAAAATATTATAAGCACCCTGGAAACCGGATTCTCTCATTTTATCCAGGAAATATCCTCCCCGGACACCAGTCTTACAGTAGATCAGATAAACCTGATCTTTATCCAGTTTCTCAGCTTTACTCTGGAACTGGTGACCATCATAATCCAGGTTCACTGCCCCGGGAATGTGTTCCTTTTTAAACTCATCATAGGGGCGGATGTCCAGTATTATAATCTCTAGTTCTTTTTCCATTAAATCAAGTGCAGTCTGAGGAGTTACGGTGATGAATTTACCCATTTTTACCACTATTTTTTTATTGTTTTAATCACCTTTCCTATTTTCTATGGCCCTCTATGATTTACCAATATTTAAAATGAATAGAAACAACTAGCTGAAAACACCTACCCCTTCCTAACCCAGGAGATTAGATCAGATTATATCCTCCCCATATTTTTAATTGTCATGATTATGTCATCATTCATGTCCAAAAATGTGAATGTGACAAAAATTCACCCTTTTGCATCCGTAAAGTATATATGAAGGTTGAAATTATATTTATATCCCATACCAGGGGGACAATCAAATATCCCGGAGTTCCCAAAATATGGGGGGTTACAGTTTAAATCCATAGCGATTACTGTCGAAAAAGAAGGAACCAAATACATTGAAACTCATCTGAGAGGGAGTCAACTCCTTCAATCCTCACACCTAAATAAGGGCACTGCTTTTAGTACTAAAGAAAGAGAATTATTCCATCTTATCGGACTTTTACCCCATTCTGTGGAGACTCTGGATGAACAACTCCAACGGGCCTACTGTCAGTTCTCCCTGCAGGCCGATGATCTGCAGAAAAATATTTTTCTTAACAATCTTTACAACACCAATGAAACTCTTTTTTTCCGTCTAATCCGTGAACACATCCCGGAAATGATGCCCATTGTCTACACACCCACTGCGGGTCTGGCCATCCAACGTTACAGTGATGAATTCCGGAAACCCCGTGGAATCTACCTTTCCTACCCTGAAAGGGAGCATGTTGATGAAATCCTGAGTCAATGGGATGATGACAAAATCGATCTGATTGTTTTAACTGATTCTGAGCAGATACTGGGTATCGGTGATCAGGGTGCCAATGGAATAGGTATTTCAGTTGCAAAACTGGTGGTTTACACCCTATGTGCCGGTATCAATCCCCGGAGAATGCTACCCATTATGATTGATGTTGGTACCAATAATCCGGACTTACTGGAAGATCCATTCTATTTAGGCTGGCGTCATCCACGTATCAGCCCTAAAGAATACCATAAATTTGTGGAAAATGTGGTTAATGCCATAAATGAGAAGTTTCCCCATGTTTTCCTCCAGTGGGAGGATTTCGGTAAGAAAAATGCTAGGTATCACTTGGATCGTTACCAGGATGTGATGTGCACCTTCAATGATGATATACAGGGTACCGGGGCTGTTGCCATGGCCGCTCTCCTGAATGCTTTGAAAATAACCGGTACCCAACTATCTAATCATCGGGTGCTTATCTATGGTGCTGGAACTGCTGGTTGTGGTATAGCTGATGAACTATGGAGACAGATGGTAAAGGAAGGCCTTAATCACCAGGAAGCCTATGATCATTTCTATCTGATGGATCGTGAGGGCCTGGTAACCGGGGCCCGGGACAAAATTGACTACTTCAAAGCACCGTACGCCTGCAGTTCAACAGAACCCAGTGAATGGGATCCGGGAGATGATCCCCGGGAACTTCTGGATGTGGTGCGTAATGTGCAGCCCACCATCCTCATTGGCACCAGCACAGTGCAGGGGGCTTTCACCCGCGAGGTGGTAACCACCATGGCATCCCAGATTGAAAGGCCGATAATATTCCCTTTATCCAATCCATTAACCCTAACTGAAGCCAAACCAGAAGATATTATCAGATGGACTGGGGGTCGTGCACTGGTGGCCACTGGCAGTCCTTTTAGTGATGTAGAATTCAGGCAGAAATCTTATCCAGTGGCCCAGTGCAATAATGCTCTGATATTCCCGGGGCTGGGCTTGGGTGTTGTCAGCAGCCAGGCAGCGAGGGTGACTGCGAGTATGATGGATGCTGCCATCGTCGAACTGGCCAGTTCCGCCCAATTGAATGAGGATAACACCCGATTGCTTCCCGAAGTTTCCAGGTTAATGGATGTGAGTAAAGATATTGGGGTGGCCGTGGCCAGGCAGGCCATACTGGAAGGAGTTGCCCGGAAAAGAGTGAATGGTAACATTGAAGCACTAGTGGAAAACAATATGTGGGAACCGGTTTACATACCTTACAAGCCACTGGTAGTTATAAACTCTAAATAATGATTTGTTCTGGTAAATTAAAATGAAATTAATCCAAGAAATACTTATTTTTCAAGATGAGGATTTTTATAGATGGAAAAAATGATTAATAGCCCCCATTAACGTTACCTGACAATTAGGAATATTAAGTGAGATAATCATAAATCATAATTAATTCTGTGATTTAATAATTTAGAATTTGATCAATAAAAGAAGGTTAAAAACATGTCACTGGTCATCAACACCACCACCCCTGAGGGAATAGTCTTAGCAGCCGATAGCAGACAAAGTTACCGTAATATGAAGGGCATGGCCCGTATCGGCAGTGAAAACGCCATAAAACTCTTCCAGATCAACCGGAGGATTGGAGTGGGCATTACTGGCCTGGCCTTCCTACCAGATGGAGGGGTGCAGCGAAATGTCAGTCAGTACATTGAAGAGTTCCGCCGGTCGTCCAAGGTTAAAAACATGGAGGTGAGGGATGTGGCCCGGAAACTGCACCACCTCTTCAACGACAAATATCACTGGAAGGATCAGATGGACCAGATCAAGGCCAACATCCAGAATGACTTGAGTTCCAAGGGGTGTGCCATTATTCAAATGGAAATGGATGAACAGTCATTGAAGTTCAGTTTCAGAACACCCCAGGGAACCATTGAAAATGGTATGGCCCGGGCGGACCCCATTGAAATACTGGTAGCTGGTTACAATCCCGACGGGACCCATCAGGTTTACAGTGCCACCATACCCGGATCTGTGCAGAAACTCCGGGACAGTAAAAAACAGGGAATGGAATACGGGAGTTCATGGTTAGGTCAGGGAGATGTGGCCGCCAGGATAGTACTGGGATTCGATGGTAGAATACAGAATGTGGATTTTGTTAAAGAGGCTATCCAGAACCAGGGCGAACAGCTAATACTGACCCAACTCAGGGGATTGGAATATGCCATCCAGTGGGGGACCATGACCCTCCAGGATGCCATTGACTTTGCCACCCTGATGATCCAGACCACCAGTGCCATACAGCGCTTCAGTGATGGTATCAATGCCGACCCAGGGGACATGCCTGGTGTGGGTGGCCCTATAGATGTGGCAGTCATCACCCCGGACCATGGTTTTGTCTGGGTTAAGAAGAAGAAACTACAATTTTCAGATTGCGAGGTTGATCTGGATAATGAGCCTTTCTTATAAAGATTAAAGAAATTCTTACGTTTTATTTTTAATTTGTTAAATTTTTATAAATCCACCAAAATCATTCTTTTACACCAGATACATCTCTTCAGCACGCCGGTAGAGTTCATCACGGAATTGGGGATGGGCAATACTGATTATCTCCTGTGCCCTTTCCCTGGTAGATTTTCCCTTTAGATTGGCCACACCATACTCGGTTACCAGGTAATGGGTGTCCATACGTGGTGTGGTGACCATGGCCCCAGGGTCTAAATGGTCCACCACCCTTGAAATAGTACCATTTCGGGCAGTGGAGTAAAATGCGAGGATTGACTTCCCTTCATGGGAGTCAAAGGCTCCTCTAACGAAATCCAGTTGTCCGCCAGTTCCACTGTACTGATGACCAGCCAAGTACTCGGCATTGCATTGTCCCAGAAGATCCACTTGTATCAGGGAATTTATGGAGATCATACAGTCGTTTTTGGCTATCACTGCCGGGCTGTTCACATAGGAGCAGGGATAGCTTTCCATGGCCGGGTTCTGGTTCATGAATTCCAGCATTTCCTGGTCACCCTGGGCCACGGTGAAAACGTGTTTACGGGGATGTAAGGTTTTCTTCTCACCATTTACCACACCCTCCTTTATGAGGTGGACCATTCCCGGGCCAAAAACCTCGGTGTGGATCCCCAGATCATTATGGTTTTCCAGTTGTTCGGCCACGGCATTGGGCAGGACCCCGATACCCATCTGGATGGTGGCACCATCTGGTACCAGTGCAGATATTTTTTTGCCAATTATATCTGCCTCGGGCTTTTTATCTCCGCAGGGAAAGTCAGGGATAGCCATATGATTTTCAACCACGGCATCCACTTCTGAAATGTGGATCAGGGAATCCCCAAAAACCCGGGGCATGTTACGGTTCACCTCCACAATCAAAACCCTTGATGCCCGGGCAGCAGTGGATGTGAAGTCGTTGGCAGTTCCGAAGGAGAAATATCCAGCATCATCCATGGGTGAAACCGTGGTTATGCACACATCCACACCAATAAACTGCTCCAGAAGTCGGGGTATCTGGTGGAGGTGATTGGGAACGTAATAGTTAAGTCCTGTGCTTACCAGTCCCCGGGTTCCGGAGTCCACGAATCCACTGTAGGCTTCCACACAGTCAACCAGGTCAGGTGACAGGATGGTGGAACAGACACTATCCAGGGGGAGTACACTGAACATTTTAATTTTTTCAAGGTCTCCCTCACGGAGACGTTCCGCCACGGCACGAAGAAGAGCTGGGGGCTCGGCCATGGTAAGACCGTGCACCAACATATCCCCCTTCCTAATTAGTTTAACTGCTTCTTCTGGATTGGTTAATTTCCTCCGGTACTCTTTTCTATACACTTATGAACCCCCTCAGTTCCCTTTCCCCATTATATTTTTCCTGTTTTATTGTGTGTTTTCTTTCGATCCCAGACCAATAATGTAACCCCCGAATCCCAGTAACCACAGGACAACGGGATAGGCTACCCATCTTTCCACCCCACCCCCACCCAGCACAGGAATGAACATGGTGGATGTGAAGAGGAAAAACAGACAGATAATTCCAAAAATAATTGCAATATATTTAAATGTTGATTTGATTAATCGGTAGGAGTAAATAGCAGCTAATCCCCCACTTATGAATGCCATTAATGAAAATATTGGGTGCATTGGTGTCATATTTCCGGGGAAGATTCCCACCCCCAGAACTCCCAGTCCCAGTAATCCTATTAATATTCCTGCTATTTTTTCATGGTAAAATTTGAAAAGGAAATAATTACCCACTAATATTAGTATTCCGGCAATCATCATAGAAATGTTGAATATAGTTGCCGATGGCTGGGTTATGATGCTGTTGGGTGGTACAGTGGACCCTAAATCACTTATCATGCTTTTAGGTGTGGTGTAGGTGAGTTCTTCGGGGTAGAATATTTCACCAGTTATAATGCCCATTAAGACCACAGAAGCAGCTAGAAAGAATAAAATTCCCGCTACGGTGAGTTTTAATTTATGTTCTTCATTTTTGCTTTTCATCAGTATCAATCCCTAACATACTCCCCGATATTATATTCCGTTTATTTCCAGTGAATAATCATTTATCTCCCAATTTAATCTTATTAACTATTAAATTAACAGTTCCGGACTCTTATTTGGATTCATGTTCATTTAAGTGGCATATCCCGGCTACTCTATCAACATCCAGTATGAATGCTATTCCTTTCCTTGGAGTGTTTATCTCTCCTTCAAGTACTATGGCTTCAAATACCTGATTTACTAGGGATTCTTTAATAACTATCATAACCACTTCTTTTTCTGGTTCAATGGGCATGCCAAAAAATTTACCATGTTCGTGTATGCTGGTTCCTCTTCCAAAGTATATGGTTCCTCCTTCAGCACCCGCCTTCCGGGCGGATTCCATTATATGACTTCCACGCCCTGCCTCAACTATCACGTATATTAATTTAAAACTGGAACAGGTATTGTTCATGATTTTTCCCTCCTTTTCAGTAGAATTCCTATCATCAATATGGATGCGATGGGAAACATGGCCACCAATCCTACAGTTCCCAAACCTAAAATTCCTGAATCACCACCCCTTAATCCAATGGCTAAACTAGTCATTATTGGCAATGCAAAGGTAACGACCATTGGACCGGTGGCTACTGCACCGGAATCAAATGCAATGGCAATAAATTCCTTGGGGGTTAACATGACCATGCACAGGATAATTATGTAGCCAGGTATCAGTATTACGGCTAAGGGTAAGTTAAAATATATTCTCAGTGCCGAAAATATAAGAGCCACCCCAACACCCAAGGCAATGCTTATAATTAGTATATTTTTACGGACATAGCCTGATGATACCTTTTCCACTTCGTATACGAACACGTTCACTGCTGGTTCTGCTAGAATGGCACAAACTCCTACAATGAATATTAAAATAACCACCCAGAAAAAGTCAACACCCGCTAAATATGTCCCAATCTGACCACCCATGGGGATTAAACTTATTTTAGCACCGTAAAAGAATAAAAAAAATCCTATTATTGTCATTAACACACCAGATAGGAGGTCTCTTATATTTTCAGGGATTTTTTTCAAAACCAAAACCTGAAAGATGAAAAATAGTATTAATACAGGGGCTATTGCCTCTAATACTTCCTTTAAGACCTCGATAGCACCCATAAGAACCATGTTTTATCCACCCCTTAGTATACTCCAGATTAATATGGCTAAAATCGGGCCAATGGATCCTATGGCCATTATCCCGAACCCTGCTTCCAACCGATCTCTATTACCCATTACCGACGCTATACCTACACCTATAGCTATAAGGAATGGGACTGTCATGGGACCAGTGGTTACGGCCCCCAGATCATATGCTTTGGGTATAAAATCACTGGAAGTGAATATGGAGAGTATTATAGCGGCAGTGTAGCCTGGGACTATTATATACTTAATGGGTAAGTCCAGCATGTTCCTTAAGATTGCCACCAGGGTAAATATGCCCAGTCCAATGGCAGTTACGTAGATCAGTTCATTCTGAGTAATATCCAGGACAGTTATCTGACTGATTTGGAAGGCAACTAACCTAACATCAGGTTCGGCAATGGTCAGGGTGAGGCCCAATAAAAAACCGAATATTAAAATAAGTATGAATGCCTTTTTTTCTATAAATGAAGAACCCATGCTTTCTCCTAAAGGCAATAGGCCCTTTTTTGCTCCTTGTATGAAAAGGGTAAACCCCAGAATAGTGAAAATAAGGCCCATGATTACAGTGATAAACTGGGTTAATGGCTGTTTAATGAATAATATTTGGAATATTATAATCAATAAGATAGCCGGCGAAAGGGATTTTAAAGTAGCTTTTAGCTCCTTTATCATTTCTTTACTGTACATAGTTCCATATATAATATTTATTTCATTTTATTAAAAGGTGCTAGCCAGATAATGAAAAATAAACTAGTCCCAGTTTCCTTCTTTCTTTTTTCTTAGCTCACCAAATTACACCAAGATAACTTTTTTTAAATCATCAAAAACTAATCAATAATGATGATAAGTGAATTTTCTATCTCACCACAAAAATTCAAAGGATCTCTAAATCTATCCCTCACCATTAACAGTGGGCAGACCAGCCAGCCCCCCTGGAAAAAAGGTAATTTTTACTTCCAGGAGCTTATAATGATTGATGATGCCCCTTGCCTGGTTAAAATTAGGCATGATGATGCAGATCCTGAAGGTGACCTTGAAATAATTGCTGAATCCCCTGAAAATATGACAGAGAAGACTATTGAAACTTCAATTCGGGAAATATTCGACCTTGACCATGATCTAAACCGTTTTTACCAGTTTTTAGGCGACGATCCTAAACTAGCACCTACCATTGATTTCTGCCAGGGAATGCGACTTTTCAAGGCCCATGATCCATTTGAATGTATCATATCATCCATATCATCAGCAAACTGTTCCATAATACGCTGGACACGTTCAATAGAAGATATTAAAAGGAAATGGGGTGATGGGTATCGTTTTAGTTCAGGTGATTTCTACACATTCCCCTCTGCAGAAGTTTTGAGTAATGTGCCAGAACACGACTTGGAAGAAATGCAAAGAGCAGAAGACAATTTACCTGATGATTTTGTCTTTGAAAGAAATCTACAGGCATGTGGTGTGGGTTATCGGGCAAAATACATTATTAAGGCCGCAAGTATAGTTCAATCTGAAATAAATCTTCAGAAGCTATCTAAAATGAAGTATGAGAAAGCCGTCGACACCATCCTAGAACTACCAGGTGTGGGGCCAAAAGTTGCTGATTGTATCCTTCTATATGGTTTTGGTATGGGCGAAGCATTCCCGGTGGATGTGTGGATTAAAAGAATTATAGAGGACCTTTACTTCCCTGGTGAAGAATTAAAGCCACAAACAGTCCGAGAATTTGGGATGGAACGTTACGGTAAATGGGCGGGTTACGTTCAACTCTATTTATTCCATTATGCCCGTAAATCTGGACTCTTAGAATCTTTAAGAAAAAAATGAAAAAATAGGCCTGTTTTCTTTTTTAATCTCTATTTTTATTCTTCTTCATCGGCATTTCGCACGTCATAGATACTGATGAAGAGAAATACCAAAAAAGCCACAATGGCCAGGTAATTGTACATGGAGTACTGTCCCAGTACGAATGTCTGGAAAATGATGATAACCAGTATAACTGAAATCAAGATAGTGGCCAGTATACTTAAACTCTTGTTCATTAGATAAATCCTCTTAGTAAGTTCTTAATTTTTTAATAATGTATTCTTCTCTCTAAACATTTTATATAGATCATATAAATCCATCAAAGGTTCATTTTATGAGATCCATGGGTAATCCCTGTTCCAGACATTTTTCCAGCATATTTTTAAGCTTCCTCTGGTTGGGTGGCCAGGCCATGTAAAGTGCTCCTTTTAACTTCAAGAGTGCAGAGGGTTCGGGTGGTTCCATGAGTTTCCTCATTTCCGGCGTGTCTGGCAACCCTGCCAGGTGGAATATGTTCCCATGGGCATCAGCGTAATAAACTGATTCAGCAAAACCTTTCCCCAGTAACCGGCCATCTGGGTTTCTGATGTAGACTCCTCCTTCACTGTACTGAGCTCCACTGGCATTGTAACCAGTTTGCCCCCCACTTACGATGGGAGTTAGGGTGAAGTGACGGATATCTTCCGGTACCATGTCTTCAAATTGGAATTCCCAGTGATCTGGATACCAGGTGTTGGTAATGAAGTAATTCTCAGGATTGGATGATTTAATACTCTTAACCCATTTATCAATCTTCAAGTTTCCCCGCATATCTACTACATTGTGTTCCGCATCGATGTACTGTCCCTTCACCGCCACAATCATGGTGCCTGGTGGTTCTTCACCGGCTTGCCAGTAGTATGCCAGATTTTCATCGGTGTGTGGTGCGTACATGGTCATCTCCCGGTTTCCATCAAACTGGGCCATGAACCAATCCCATCCCCTGGAATGGGAAGTTTTAGTCAGGACATTGGCTGCCCGGGCTACTTTACACCGGCTGTTGCCCAGTGGTTCCAGGGCGTTGCCCCACTGATGGTCGAACCAGAATTGACCCTGAGTTAGAGTTATTTCCTCACCATCCAGTTTAATGATACTTCCCGGTTCCATCCGGAGGTTGGTGGCGGAATAATAAAGGGTGCCCACACCACAACAGCAGGGTAAGCATCCTTTATTTCCCTGGAGTAGGAAATCCTTTTCAGATGAGAATCCCAGATCAACTTCCATCTCCACATCCTCTCCACCACCCTGATTCACCCCCCAGGCCTGAACTCGGAGAGGAAAGAGTTCATCTTCCTTTTCAGATATGATCCGGTTATTTCCAGCCTGGTAATGGAACGGTTGGTTGGAAAAGTTCAAAAGTCCAGTTGTCCCGGCAATGGCAAATGGACGTGCCTGGAGGTGTTCTTCACCGGCCCGGGCTATGGCCAGTTGCATTTCGAATATCTGATTATCCCAATCTGACAATCCGAAACTGTGGGCCATCTCTGGAGGTAGTAATGAGTAACGGTAGAATGAGACCAGGATCCCGTATTCACGTCTTCGGGTGTCACGACAGTTACCTACAAAGAAGTGCCAGCCTACCTGGTATCCCAGTTGCGGGGCGAAATCCCGGGGAAATTCTAGGTTAGATTCATCAGGGATATAATGGTATCCTCGGCTGCTGTCCATGCCTAAAAGATGGTTCAGAGCATAAGCCTGTATTGAAGTTAGTGAATTACAATGTTCCAATAATTTTTCATACCGTTTCCGGTAACTGGGAGTGAATGAGTCTGGATTGTCCAAGAGATCCTGGACACGGTGGTGCATCCGCTCTCCAAATGATTCTGGGCTGTTCTTTTTGCTTAATATTCGTTTTTTAACACCTTTAGGAATCTTTTTGGCATTGAATTCTTTCATCCACAATGACAAGGCGATATTTTGCTTTTCTAGTTCATCTAAATCATTTAGTGTAGCTTTAGGCATTGAAGGTCTCCCCCAATCTGAATGATAATACTAAAATTTCCGTAAACTT
This sequence comes from Methanobacterium subterraneum, assembly GCF_002813695.1. Taxonomy (NCBI): domain Archaea; kingdom Methanobacteriati; phylum Methanobacteriota; class Methanobacteria; order Methanobacteriales; family Methanobacteriaceae; genus Methanobacterium; species Methanobacterium subterraneum. The sequence goes on from NZ_CP017768.1 coordinate 1,925,296, forward strand.
ATATTTCCTGTCTTTATAGAATTATACTAGTTTAAGGATAATAACTTAAAGTTTCTCTTTAAACCGTAAATTAAAGATGGATTAAATGACATATTTATTGTCCAGAAATAGGCTGCAGGAAGTGATTATCATGGGAGCCCTTCAGGAAAGGTTAGATATATTTCAAGAGGAGACAAGAACAGCCTATCAGGATATTATGAAGATTCTTGAGGATAAATACTGTTGGAAGTGTCCCATGCGCAGCACCAGCATGAATTCACGTTGCAGGGAAGTTCATGCGGGACGAGTCCTGCAGGAAGCAATGGATCAAGGAATTTATAACAATCTCCAAAGCAAGATTCCCCGGGTAGAAGTTAATGCTTTGATTGCCCGGATTCAGAAAAAGAGGATTAAAAAACAGGGAGGAGCTCAAAGGGAGAAAAAGATTATTATCCAGGTTAAAGGTGATCAGAATCCAAATTTTAATCACGACGAATGGTTAGTGGTTAAAATCAACCCAAAAAGAATAGCTAAAGGTGATAAAATCCTAATCCCCTATGAAACACTTGCAAAACCATTATTGGGTGCATACGCACTAATAGCCGGATTTCCATCCCAGATAGCAATTGCTAATAGGGTTTTTCATGAAGGTAATTTCTGGTATGTTGAGGTGGGTGAAAAAGAGATAGTGCCCTTGGAATCTGTTTTAGGTGTGTTAGTTAATGTTCTAAGAGAGGGAAATTCCATTTGAATTGATTATATATTTATTAATATTCTTACTAATTTTATACAACAGTTAAGAGAATTAGGTAAGTGATGGGGAATGGTAACGGGTCACTGAGGGATGATTGGTATGGTGAGTAAAGAGGATATTAATGTTTTCCGAAGGAAAATTCTGGACATGCTGCCAGATTCTACTCTGAAAGAAGTTTCAGATTTGGTTTTAGATACAACAAAGAAGTTCCTTAAAAGTGAAAGCTGTTACGTGGCATTTTTAGATCCTGAAAACGGAGATAGTGTGGGAGTATCATTTTCTCACCTCACAGAGGATTGCAAGATGTACGAAGAGATGGGTGAAGCACGATTTAAGGTTCTAAAAGATGGTAGTTATGGTGGACTGCTGGGTTACTCCCTGGATACTGGTGAATCATTATACGTGCATGATATCACCAACCACCCTGCTGCTCATGGCCTCCCACCAGGGCATGAACCAGTAAGTCAGTTTTTATCAGTTCCTGTGAAATTTGAAGAGGAAGTTATTGGTCAAATAGTTGCGGGAAATCCAGAAGTGGACTATGATGACCGTGACTTGGAAATCTGTGAAGAAATAGCTGAAGTTTATGGTAAGATCTTGAATGAAATGCTCTATAAATAAAATTCCGTTTCATTCAATTGGGATTTAAAAAAAACTGAGTAATTCTCGACATTGGCTAAAAATGAGAAAAAAATAAGAAGTGATTATTCATCGGTTACTGTGACTTTATTCATCACGTCGCCAGGTTGGATGGCGTTAACCACTTCCATTCCCTTAACCACTTTACCGAATACAGTATGCACACCATCCAGGTGGGGTTGTGGGGAGTGGGTGATGAAGAACTGACTTCCACCAGTGTCCTTACCAGCATGAGCCATTGAAAGAGCTCCAGTTCCATGTTTATGAGGGTTTATCTCACATTTTATTGTGTAACCTGGTCCGCCAGTTCCATTTCCCTTAGGACATCCGCCCTGAATTACAAAGTCGGGAATAACCCGGTGGAATGTTAAACCGTTGTAGAATCCACTGTTGGCCAGTTTCTCAAAGTTAGCCACTGTTTTAGGGGCTTCCTTTTCAAAAAGGGTAAGTTCGATATTTCCTTTATCAGTTTCAATAATCGCTTTTTTCATAAGATTCACCTAAGAAAAGTTTCACTATTTCCCGGTTAATAAATGTTTAATAAAATTTGCAAAAACTTACATTCCAATATTGAAACTAGTTGGAAAAGAAGAATTAAAAGTGAAAAATGAATTAGAAAGATTTAAATGGGTTTAAATAATTATTGAGGATCCAAAACACCCTTGTGACCAACCAGCATGAATGAAATCAGCAATCCCAGGATTCCGGCTACTATCCATGCTATTCCTGCTAAAAATTCCCCAAAATATAACATGAAGGCCCCGATTCCCAGTAATATAATAGCACATACCAATATAATCATTTTTCTTACTTTAACCGCCTTAATAGGGCGTCCCAGCTGGGAGGATATGGAAAGGAAGATCACTCCTAATATGAACCAGATTACACCCTGTGATGTCTGCCCCATGTAAACTGTATAGGCTCCGATAATTACGAGAATTGCTGATCCAATGTATAAAATAGTTTTTTGACTGTTCATAGTAGTTTCCTTTCCACAGTAATCACTTTTAAGTATAATACCATTTGGGAGGGTAAATAAATTCCCGATGGATGAGTAGATTCCCCCTCAATATATAACCATTCGGTGTGTTTTTAAATATATTTAATCATTTCCCTAATCAAATGATGATGGATAAGGCTTATAATGTCCCTAACCATAATTTATTATAATGCTTAAAAAAATAGTAAAGTGAATTCTTAGGAGACATATATAAATGATTATAATGACATTTACATGGGTGATAATATGAACACAGAGGAGATAATGGCTCAGGACAATGAATATGTAATGCAAACCTATGGTCGCCAGCCTCTGGCTCTTAAAAAGGGTAAGGGGGCTGTGGTATGGGATGTGGAAGGTCGTGCCTACATTGACTGTGTTGCAGGAATAGCAGTAAATAACGTTGGCCACGCCCATCCACGGGTGGCTGAGGCCATCAGCAAACAGGCTCATAAGTTAATCCATACATCCAATATTTACTACACTGAGGAGCAAGTGCGCCTGGCTAAACTTCTGGTTGAAGTTTCACCCCACCAGAAGGCCTTTTTCTGTAACAGTGGAGCAGAGGCCAATGAAGGAGCTATTAAACTGGCCCGGAAGTACACTGGTAAGGGGGAGATCATTGCCATGGAAAACAGTTTCCACGGGCGAACCATCACCACCATTACCGCCACTGGTCAACATAAGTACAAGAAAAACTTCGGACCCCTGACCCCTGGCTTTAAACACGTACCCTACGGTAACTTGGAAGCTGTGGGTGAAGCCATAACCAATGAAACTGCTGCAGTGCTGGTTGAACCAGTTCAGGGTGAAGGTGGGATAATAATACCTCCTGAAGGTTATCTGGATGAATTAAAGAAATTATGTCATGAAAATGATGTTCTGCTGATATTTGATGAGGTTCAAACTGGTTTTGGGCGTACCGGTGAGATGTTTGCCTCACAGACATTTAAAGTAACTCCGGATATCACCACCCTGGCCAAGGCCATTGCCGGAGGCTTCCCCATGGGTGCGGTTATGGCCAGCGAAGAAGTTGGAAATGCTTTCCAGCCTGGTGACCATGCCGCCACCTTTGGTGGTGGGCCACTGGCTTGTGCTGCGGGTCTGGCATCGGTGGAGACCATCCGGGAGGAAGGACTCCTGGTCCGGTCACGTGAAAATGGTGAGTACTTCAAGAATCAGCTGAAGGAATTATTCCTAGAACACGGCCTGGTGGAAGATGTTCGAGGCGTTGGAATGATGCTGGGAATGGAAATGGACATGCCATGCAGTAGAATGGTTGATGACATGCGTCTGCAGGGAGTTCTGGTCAATTGCACCGCGGAAAAAGTACTCCGATTCGTCCCCCCACTGGTTATCAGCCAGGAACAGATTAATGACGTTACTGACTGTCTGGATGAAATACTTAGGAGATTATCAGACTGATAATCACCCTTTAATTTTTTTAATTCCAGGAATACTTTTTTTAAAGATTTATTTTTAAAATTTATAGATAGATTAACACAATAGTTATAAAGATATAAAGAGATATATTCGATGTTTACTTCTTTTCGGAGGATCATTTATGAACTTACACTTTAAGACCAATGAAAAAGGCAACCTGGACATCGGGGGTGCCGATGCCCTGGAAATTGCCCAGGAATATGGAACACCACTTTATGTTACAGATGAAATGAGAGTGCGGGACAATTATAGAAGAGTCTATCAAGCATTCACCAATGAATATGAAGACTTTAAAATATTCTACGCTGCTAAAGCCAACACCAGCCTGGCAATGATGAAAATATTAGAACAGGAAGGGAGTTGTATTGACGCTGTTTCCCCTGGAGAAATCTACACCGCATTAATGGCAGGATTTGAAGGTGACCGGATTCTTTACACAGGAAACAATGTTACCACTGAAGAACTGAAATTCGCCCTTGATGCGGGTGTGCGCGTGAACCTGGACAGCGTGTCCATGCTGGAACGTCTTGCAAAAATTCCAGGAGCAGAAGGGACTAAAATATCATTCCGAGTCAACCCCATGGTGGGTGCTGGTCACCACGACCACTGCATCACCGGGGGAGAATTGTCCAAGTTTGGGATAATGGAACATGAAGCAGTGCAGGTTTACCAAAAAGCGATTGAACTCGGATTCAAACCAGTGGGTATCCACACTCACATTGGATCTGGTATTCTGGACCCTGAACCATTTAAATTAGCAGTACAAGTCCTTATGGACGTGGCTGGCCGGGTGAACAAGGAGGCAGGTGTTACATTTGAATTCATAGATTTCGGTGGAGGTCTGGGAATACCTTACACTCCTGAGGAAGGTTTACTGGATATTGAGAAATTCGCAAAGGAGATTGTGGGACTCTACCAGGATAAACTTGCAGAACACAATATGGGTCAACCAACCATGTGCATAGAACCGGGACGTTACATAGTAGGAGATGCATCTTACCTTTTAACCCAAGTTAACACTGTTAAACAGAGTTACCGAAAATTTATAGGGGTTAACGCAGGATTTAACACATTACTGCGACCTACCATGTACGGATCTTACCACCACATCCTGGTGGCAGATAAACCTGAAGCAGAACCCACTGAAAACATCGACGTGGCTGGAAATATCTGTGAATCTGGAGATCTTTTCGCCAGGGCCCGACCACTACCAGAAATCAAGGAAGGTGACATTCTTGCTATTATGAATGCCGGGGCCTATGCCTTTAGCATGGCCAGCCAGTACAACTCCCGACCACTGCCGGCAGAGGTGATGGTTTGTGATGGTACCGTTGATATAATAAGGGAAAGGGAAAACTTCGCTGATCTATACCGTAAACAGAATATTCCCCTGAGGCTGTTAAAATGAGTGATAGAATAATTTTACTCTTCCATAAAATGCATGGGCTGGGAAACGATTACGTGGTAATTGATGAATCCACCGAAGAACTGATCCCTGAAGATAAGAAGGGCGAAATTTCAGCCGAGCTTTGCACCAGAGGATTTTCAGTTGGTGCTGATGGAGTTATATTCGTGTCCCCATCCATAGAGGCTGATATCCGTTTCCGTATATTCAACAGTGATGGTAGTGAGGCCCAAATGTGCGGTAATGGAATTCGCTGCTTTGCCAAATACGTCTTTGAGAATGATGTTATCAAAGAGAAACAGATGAGCGTGGAGACCCTGGGAGGAATCAAAGAATTAACCTTGCAGGTCGAAAATAGTAACGTGAAATCCATAAAAGTTGACATGGGGACTGCCACCTTCAAAACCAGTGCCGTACCCATGGCCACTGATGAAGAGGAATTCATTGACCAGGAATTATTGGTTGATGGTGAACCCTTGAAACTCACTGCCATCAGTGTGGGTAACCCACATGCAATTATCTTCACTGATAACTTGGAAGATGTGGCCCTGGACCATATGGGCCCCATTATCGAGAACCACAAGGCATTTCCAGAGAGGATCAACGTGCATTTCGTTGGAGTGGTCAGCCCCCAGGAAGTGGAAATGCTCACCTGGGAACGGGGTGCTGGATTCACCATGGCCTGTGGTACTGGAGCCACCAGTACTGTTATTGCCGGTTACAAGCTAGGTCTGCTGGAAAAAAATGTTCTGGTACATCTCCCAGGAGGAGACCTAAAAATAACCGTGTACGAAAAAGACAACAAACTGGGCGGTTTTATGGAAGGAGACGCCGTTTCTGTCTTTGAAGGGATAATGGAGCTGGATTTATAACTAACCAGCCTAACCCAAAATACTTTTTTTATTTTTTGGGGAATATAATCATAAACTAAATTTGTTTCTTGGAAAAGATTCTTTTTTATGAATAAATATCTTTGAAAAATTAATATTAAAAAAATAAAAACATGAACCCGGTTTTTTTTTAATTTAACCAGGTTTTATAATGAGTATTTCAATTTCTTTTCCAATCCCATAAAATAAATGAATTAAGACTTTAATTCATCCAAGACTTCTTTCAGAACCACTGCATTATTTTGTTCGGTGTCACCCAATGTATAAACAAGGGTAATAGTCTCTTTATCCTTTTCCAAGTCCAATATTTGATCTAAGAATTCAGCTTTATCTTTCAACTCTTCTCTGTATCTGGTCTTGAACTCATCCCATTTCTGGGAATTCTGGGACAACCATCGTCGCAGATCATGGCTGGGTGCTATGTCTTTTAGCCATGCATCCATTTTTAACCTTTGTTTAGACACTCCGCGTGGCCATACTCGATCAACCATGATCCGGTAACCGTCCTTCTGGGCTGGTGACTGGTAGGCTCTTTTTATTCGAATCATTTATATCACATATGTTAGTATGTTAGACATGGTACATTATACTATGGGAAAAATTGCTGGATCGACCCAATATTATTTATTCAAATATCATTCTTCTGAATTATCATCATACAAACCCTTTCGTTTTCCAGATCCCCGGATCAGAATGGACTGCTATTACTATTATAAATAGACAAATTAGATGGATAAAGATAAAGAGAAATTAAAGAGTATAACAGTTGAAACTCAGGGGTATGAATTAATTTTGAGTGGAATAGTCACTCGGTTGACCTTTGATTATTCATTATTTAGTAAAATTGATTAAGAATTTTTTACATAAATTTTTGATTGGTAAGCAGACCCATTTTAACCCACGGAAGCTACGATTATTTGGTTAGGTGAACACATTCTCTCCTTAATTTAAGAAGCTCCTTCTTTTTATCCTGAAGGTCTTCCACCTTTTCCAGTAGTTGAGGTAGTTTGCCCTCTATGCACTCAACAGTATCGTCCTGATGTATCCAAGTGCACCCTTCACAACTCCAAACCTGCTTCTCTTTTATCCAGTGCCCCCCGGTAGATGGATCTCCACATGGATAGAAAGGACAGTAACAAAACGTGCAATTTTGAGGGTGATTATGGCAGGGATAATATTCGCAGGCAGTGTTAGAACCATTATTACCATCTCCAGCCAGATATTTCTGGTAAAATTCCTCTGCCAGAGGATGGGTTGAATAAGGTATAACATATCCTCGCGGGGTAACCATTTTACCCCCATCCACATAGGTGAAGGTGTTGCCCACCAGTAAGGTGGTGTTCATATCCACATCTTCCTCATTCAACTCATGTAAAGATACTATTCGAACCTCAGAACCTTTTTCACTGGTTTTAACTATCCCCACCGGGGTTTTGGGACTTTTAATATTGCGAAGTATTTTTAAAGCCTCGTTCAATGGCTCGGTTCTTCTCTTGCTTCGAGGGTTGTAAAATGAGATGATGAAATCCGCCTCAGCAGCAGCAGTGATCTTTCTTTTGATCTCAGAAAGAGGGGTGAGTATGTCGCTAAGGCTGATAACCGCAAAATCATGTAAAGGAGATCCTAAAAGAGCTGCAGAATAGTTTACAGCAGTAACTCCTGGAATTACTTCCACCTCCACCCCCGAGTACTTTCCCCTAATTTGATAGATTACATTTGCCATCCCATAGACACCAGGATCTCCGCTGCTTATGACCACTACCTGATATCCTTTTTTGGAATATTCAATAGCTAGTTCTGCTCGGTCCACTTCCTGACCCATGCCCTTGGAAATAACTTCTTTACCATCCAGAAGATCCTTTATCTTTCTGGTGTAGGCTCCGTATCCAATAACCACATCTGATTCTTCCAGGGCCTTAAGAGCCCTTAAAGTCATGTCTTCCCTGCAGGGCCCTATACCAACAATTTTAATCATAAATATTCACCAGTTATAGAAAATAGTTTTAATCAAGTATTGTACAGTACACGAGTGGAAGTAATGACTATAGAACCCACATCAATCTGAACACCTTTGGTTTTTGGTTTGGCCACTGCAGTGGCAGTTATACTGTAAGTTTCATTGGATTTGATGACAATAGGGCCACTGGACGCATTACCTGTTTTCCCACCAGTCTGGGAATCCTTGTATCCCATGGCAGTTATGTTAACATTGATGGTGTCTTCGTCTGTGTCCTGGTAAGTTTGAGCTGAAAGGCTCTGCAAGTTAATTCCATCAATACCAGTCTTGGTTTTCAGGGCTTCCACCACTTCATTCTCATTTACAATATTCAAATTCTTCTGAGTGGCAATTTTGGGACCCAAATTGAAAAGGGAGGCAACTCCATTTATTTGCATTTCAATGAGATCAACAGGATTGGGTGGTTGTTGAGTAACAATTGTGTAAGATGCAAATAGACCTGCCTCGAAGAATACGGCAAAGAATATTAGGAATAGGATTATCTTAACAGCCTTGGACAATTATATCACCTTAAATCGTGTGTAATGAGTTTATTTTAATATGTGAATTAAATGTTATTGAAATCTCTAATTTCTAATTATGCATTAGCTTTGATTAATCGTTAAAAGATTGGTTAATTCAATCTTTTGGAATATTTTATAGATTTAACAGGTAAGAGATAGGGATTAGCTAAATCAGGACATTACATTTAAAGGCAAAAAATATATAATCCCTATTCTATTAGTATTTTATCAATCTTACCAACCATTTATATTAAATGTTTTGGGAGAAATTGGATCTACGTTTCTATGAATATCATTCCTTATTTCATTAGCAGAAAATTTAGTCCATTTGAATACGGAGTGCATGCTAAGATAAACATTGAGAGTATTAGGAGGATATTTGATTAAACCATGAACATATGTTTATTATAAATTAAGAACAATATTTATATCGAAAACAAATTTTTAATTAGTTATAGGTCGTGTTTAATGTTTGGAATGACTAAAAAGCAGTTCTTGAAAAAAAGCAAGAATTGTTTAAAGGATACTGGAATTCAACTAATTTTAATAAGGAAAATTTTTATCAGAGAAAGTGGTGGTGAAATAGATATTGATGAAACTTATCGTGAACTGGATAACCTCAGAAAAAACATGGAAAAAATATTCTTCAGATACGAAAGACTAAGCCCACCTTCAAAGTGTAAACCACTACAAATTAAAATTCTGAAAACATTGATTATTTTTCAAGATGCTTTAGTTGCCAATTCAGAATATCTTATTCTCTCAAAAAAAGGTTTGCCCGGAGAAGCCCGTGCTGAAATGGTAAAGTCAATGGAAATGATGGAACATTTCCGAGAAAAATTTAGAAAGTTAAGTCAAAAAGTTGATTTATACCTAAGATGATGATATAATTAAAATTGAATTTGTTGTAATATTAAAATGAATTTGATGTAATCGTAATCAATGATTTGATGTAAAAATATTCAAACTAATATTACAGAAATAATGGGAATCAAATCCAATTTCCAACAATTCAGCCGGAGTGCCTATGACTGATGATATTATATTAAAATTTGCCGATGCGGAAATACTTCTTGATGAATCAGCTTACAATAAAATTAAAAGTTATGATGCGTCACCCAATCTGGTGGATTCACTCATCAAACATATGACTATTTCCTCCCCCGAAATGATGGTCCTCACTGGTAAAGTAGTGGATGATTATCTTGGCCAATCAACAAGTGCAATGATTGGTTCAACCTATTCCAATAATCAGCGTGCTCAAATGAAACTGGTACCCCAGGATTTCGATTTCCACATACTTAAAGATGCCAGTCACAAATCTTACACCAATGGAGAAATCAAGGATCTTTCCAGTTACTTCAAAAGCCGATACCATAAACTAAGGGAACTGTTAACCTACAAAAGAGAACTTAAAGACAGTTATTCAATTAAAGAAGCCATGAGCCGTGACGATGTGATTAAAATTGTGGGTATGGTCAATGATGTACGTTACACAAAAAATAATCATAAAATCATTGAAATAGAGGATGAAAGTGGTAGTGCCACCGTACTAATACATAAAGAAAATCATGAAGTCTTTGAGCAATCAGAAACATTATTGAAGGACGAAGTTATTGGAATTATAGGTAGCAGGAAAGGCACCCTGATAATGGCCAGTGCACTGGTAAATCCAGGAGTACCCCGTATTGATGAAAAACCGATGGACTTTGCCACCGTGTTCTTAAGCGACATTCACATCGGCAGCTCCACCTTCCTGGACAAAGCCTTTGACCGGTTTATCAAATGGATAAATGGGGATTTCGGGGATGATAACCAGCAAGAGATTGCCAACAACGTGAAGTACGTGGTGGTGGCCGGGGATATAGTGGATGGTATTGGAGTCTACCCCCACCAGGACAAAGAACTGACCATAAAAGATATCCACCAACAGTATGAAGAAGCGGCACGATTATTTGGTGAGATAAGCCATGTCAAAATCATAATAGCCCCAGGGAACCACGATGCCAGTCGTCTGGCAGAGCCACAACCAGCCATACCCGAAGATTATGCTAAAGGTCTTTACGAACTTAAAAACCTGGAATTCGTTAGTAACCCTGCCATGGTAAGCTTGGATGGTATTAAAGTCCTCATATATCATGGACGTAGCTTTGACGATATAGCCATGACTGTTAAGGGCATGAGTCACCAGCAATCCGATCTTATAATGAAGGAACTCATGGAAAAAAGACACCTAGCACCTATCTACGGGGAGCGAACGCCATTAGCATCTGAAATAGAAGACCATTTAGTCATTGAAGAAATTCCAGATGTTTTACACACCGGACACGTTCATATTAACAGTTACAAAAGATACAAAGGTGTGCACCTGATTAACAGCGGCACCTTCCAGTCCCAAACCGAATTCCAGAAGATCTACAACATCGTACCTACCTGTGCCCAGGTACCGGTAATAAATAATGGAAGTCTTAAAATGCTGGACTTCAGTTAAAATCATCTCTTTAAAAAAGATCAATTAGAATAATAAGTGATTTGGAGATTAAATTTATGAACCACACTTCTTTAACCAGTGAAATATGTGAAATCGCTCATTATCTTTACAATAAAGGGCTGACACCAGGTAAATCCGGAAATATTAGTGCCCGTTTCCAGGATACTGTGGCCATAACTCCCCGCGGAGTTTCATTGGGACAGGTCAGAGAAGATGAAATAGTACTGTTAAACATGGAAGGAGATATACTGGCTGGTGGTGCAAATCCATCATCAGAACTCCATCTTCACCTGGAAGTATATAAAAACAAAAATGTTCAGGGAATAGTTCACACTCATTCAGCATACGCCACTGGTTTTGCAATGTCAGGTAAGAAAATTGAACGTTTAGAAGGTTTTGGGGAACTAAAGATGCCTTTCCTAAAAATGGTGGACTATGCTCAGCCAGGAACCATGAAACTAGCCCAACTAGTTGGTAAAGCTCTCAAAGAAGAAGATGTGATTATTCTAGAAAGACACGGGGTGGTTGCAACTGGAGAAAACCTCACAGAAGCAGCACTTTTAGCTGAATTCGTGGAAGAAACTGCTAAAATCCAATTCATCTCACGAGTTTTAAGTAATATGGAGTTCTAGCCTGATTCTAATATGAAAAACAAGACCCCCCGAATTAATATTTTTAATCTGGAAAAAAATTAATTAATAATTGTAAAAATAATAAATAAGTATATTTTGATTTTTTTAAAGCTCATTATGTATTTAAAGGTCAATTTTTTTAAAAAAAGAATATTTTATAGCAAAAAAATTATTTTAAATAATTCCTAGAAGGTAAACTTCAAGTGTAACCTTCTAAAAATAAGAAATTTAAATTTATTCACGTACTGATTCTAATTCACTTAAAACATTCCATATCAGGGTTCTTGCATGAATTGGGATGTTAGGATCGTTGCTTATTTCGTCTAAGATGGATATAACCGTACTGGCCCGGACAGTGGGTTCATTATCATCCTGCGATAACAAATTCTTAGATTCTTCAGCGGCCCTCCTAATATTCCTAGGCACGCTTGTGTCCCCCATAATATGCTTTAAAATCTGATTACAACGTTCAAATGATTCTGTACTCATAATAATGCCTCCATTGAGTTAATTGTGCTTAAAATGGTAATTCATAAAAAGCCTTATCCAAGTTTCTTTATATTTTGAGCTTTAAAAAGGTTTTGGTGAGAAAAGTTAAAAAACTAGTGGCAAGTTCTTAAAATGATATTAAAAGCCAATAATAACGTTTAAATAAAATATTTTTATAAAATATTTGATTTAACCAATTTAATCCCTTGAGACTGCGATTGCAACTGTAACACCATTGTATGCAGATTTTTTCAGAACAAGACGTGATTGTTTACCAGCCCGGATTAGAGCTACAGGCTCAGAAACACCAGGCACTCCAAATTCACGCTTCACAAGATTAGAAGGAGTGCAATCAACGTTCTCAAATCCTGCAATTTCATTTAAAGACAGTATTTCCAGTGGTAAATTGGATTGAGAAGCAACAGTAATAATACCTTCTTCATCTTTTTTGACATCAGCAGTGGCCAATGCATCCAATCGCTCAAATGGTAAGTGCAGGTGTTGGAGCGCGGATCGAATTGCAAAAAAAACTTGATCAACCGTAACTCCCTTTTTACTACCCAGACCCGCCACCATTCTCTTAGGATGTAAATCCAGACACTTATTTGATCCTCCCTCCGATGGAAAATCATTACAAAATAAAGAAACACGTAAGAATGATTCATCCCAGGTTTGAATCTGGTAAGATCTGTTTATGAGGGGATGATTGGTTAAAAATTGAAAACGTTTTGGTAGATATAGTTCAACTTTCACATCGTCAGCAATTAACTGGTTAACTTCTTTAATGAGATGAGGTTGTTCAACTTGTAACCAGTACTGATAGGCTAAGGTATCAATGCCCAGCTTACCTTTTAAATCAGTGGCTGTGGTTATGACTGGAACCGCACCTATTAATCCGGCAATTTTAATTGAAAAATGATTAGCCCCTCCCAAATGACCTGATAATAAACTGATAACATGTTTTTTATTTTCAGAAACTACCAGAACCGCAGGATCCGTTAACTTGGACTTGATAAGAGGGCAGATGGTCCTGACCATGATCCCAGTGGCCATTATAGCAACCCAACAGTCATAATCGTAGAATGAAGATTTTAAAGTATCTTTAACGTTTTTATGGAATACGTCAACTTTCATAACTGTGGGATCATTCTTTAAAACTTGTGCCATTTCACTGGCAATGGTACTCCCTTCTTTAGTCACACTGATAATTGCAAATCTCATAGAATCACATATAGAATTTTGGTATAGAAGTTAATTGAATAATAATTTAAAACATTCATGAAACATAACTTAGAATCGGTTGGGATAAAACTGAGACTTGGAGAATTCATTTAATGTTAATTCATTTAATGTTAATTCATTTAATGTTAATTCATTTAATGTTAATTCATTTAATGTTAATTGTTTATTATTTACATCCATCCTATTTTCAAAGGATGATTCAAAGGCCTGATTAAATTTTGAAATTATAATTTTTAAAATTAGATTGGAAAAAATGGAAGATTATGTGGAATATGATTTAGAATATAATTTTAGAATACGATTATTAGAATTGGAATTGCAAATATAATTAATAGAAAAATTACCACTGTAATCATAGTTAATTTAACGGCCTTTTTTATCATTTCAGGGGTTAATCCATTTTTAGGGCGTCCGAGGATGTATACATTGGGTTTAATCAGTTGAATATCCAGAGCTCCTGCAGCTGCAGCCATTGGATATCCCGAGTTTGGGCTTGGTGTTTTTCGTGCATCAGCTAACATAACCTGCCAGGAAGATTTGTAATTTAAACCCATTAACAAAGCGGATATTATTATTAATAAACCCGTGGCTCTGGCAGGGATATAATTAATAACATCATCCAACCTTGCAGGAAACCATCCAATATCAATATTTTGAGGGTCTTTATAACCCACCATTGCATCCAAAGTATTCACCACCCGAAATGAAACTCCGGCCATGACCCCGAAGAGAAGGGGAAAATGAAAATCAGAAGATCTCAGTCCACTCAGCCCTAAAAAATTTAAAAATGGATAAATTACATTGTCCCCCATGGTTATTATCAGAAGAGTTCCCACTGACCCACAGAGGAATATGTAAAAAAGAGGACTGATAATGGAATCTGTGATATTTTCAGTTAGAGTTTCAATTGCAGCGGAAACCACCCCCTCTAATGATAATTGAGAAGTTTTACGACTGACTAAATATGAAACAAAAATTCTAGCTTTATCTAAATCTATATTTAATGATGAATACACTTCAAGTACAGATTTTATCAGAGATTTGATTGCAAAAGTTGTTGAAAGGATTATTGAAACCACTGCCAAGTAAATAATGTTGTTGAATGAAGAAATATATAAAATCATGATAATAAGTAAATTAAAGGTGATGAGAATGATTAAAGTCATTAAGAAACCTGATAATCTTTTTTTATTTTTACCAGTATTCGTTAAAAAATTACGAATTTTTGTTATAGATTTACCCATCCAAACCACAGGATGAATTGATACTGGCAACTCTCCTAAAGTTAAATCAATGAAAACAGCTGCAAAAATCACGATTAGAAGTTCAATTTCCATGGGTTTACCTCAACTAGCAAACTTGAATTACCACATTATTTGTTTTTCTTAAATCTAATTCTTATAAAGCTATTACTTTTTAATGTTGTTGGATGAAGAGTGTATCATTCTATTTAGCCTATCATAAAGGTTTAAAATGATATTCAAACGCAATATAGGAAGTAGTTTTTTATTTTGAAAAAATAGCTTCCAATGAGTAAGACGGTGATTTCAAGTGTAACTTTTCTTAAAGATGTTACACTGTAAAAAACTGAAAAAATATTTGCAGGTGAGAAAAAAGTGGCTGTTAGTAATTCATGACATGAACTGATGATATAAATCGATTTGATATTCTTATTATTCAAAGAGTAAGACATGAGTTGCAAGTGTAACTATCAAGATGTTCCCTCAAAAAACAAATGGAATCAGAGATAGATTTCAAGTGTAATCATATACTAAAAGTTAGTCTAATTGAACAAAGATTGAATTTGATCAAAAGTGATACATCTATTTCAAATGTAATTTTTTACAATTATTATATCCTAATAAAAAATGAATTAAAAAAATGGACTAGTCAATATTAAATATTGTGAGAGATCAATTGCAAGTGTAAAAATAATAAAAATATAATTAAATATTATTATTTATATAGTATCTATAAAATTATTAAAGATTTAAACAAGAATATGGTATTAATTTTTTTAATCATTTGATTTTATATTACGTTCTTGCATACTTTCCTGTGTTTCAAATTATTATAAATTCAGTTTTTATTTTGTTTTATTTGATTTTTAATACGTCTTTTTTGAAAATACTATATTTTAAGGCAAATTTTAATCTATATAATTATTATACTTATTTATTTCAGGTCTTATTATTGTAAAACCCATTTAGTCGTTTTTTTTATTCTTTTAATCTATTATCTTTCATTATCTTTTATTATTCTTTTTTATTTTTTAAATAAATTAATTATATGTATTTTATTATTACTTTACTTGATCTATATTCGTTTTTTTACAGTTGAAATTGATCTCTCTTTCTATTTTACATAAATGATCATTTTTCTTTTTTACACTTGAAATGCACCTCTCCCAAAACCATACAACATTCCTAATTTTTAAATCGTTTTTTCATTCACTTGAAATACATCTTTCCAGCAAGATTTGATTTTTATGTTAGATTTTTTTTTACACTTGAAATTGACCTCTCACCATACCATTAATATAGGATTAGTTACTTACACTTGAAACGCACCTTCACTTTGTAAATCATGATGATTTTTTTACACTTGAAACCACCCTCTCTTGGGTTCAACGTATCAATGTAAAATGAAAATCTCATGTTGCCTTATGTTTTGGTGAAATTCCCTAGATTAAAGTCCGGATTCAAATCATAAAACTAAAATATAACTCATTACTTTGTAATACTGGTTTAAATTCTATTTAATTATTATCCAGTGTTCAAATCCATGAAATTGACGTGATTTGATAAATGATTTGGGATTAAAATAATTAATCGTATTAGATGACTAATAATGTTATACATGAGATGATCCAGTTGGGGTGACTGGTATTTTCCCCATGTATTTGAGTTAACAATTATAGTTGCAACGTTTCAATTTGAATTAGGGACTTAAAATGTATTTTTATTATAAGAAGTGGTATTTATGAATATTTTTGAGGAATTGGGCGACAAAAATTCAGTTTTTAAATGTAAAAAGTTTTTAGACCATAGATTTCTACCTGATAATTTACCTCACCGTGAGGATCAGATCAAATCTGTGGCTAAATATTGGGTTGAAGCATTGAAAAATGTAACACCCCCGGATGTCACTGTTTATGGTAAGACTGGTACTGGGAAAACTGCTGTGGCCAAGTTTGCCAAGAAACAGCTGGACCAGATATCTAAGGAGAAAAATGTGAATGTACGGGTAGAATACATTCGTTGCACTGATTTCACCACGGAATACCAAGTTATTGCTCGTTTATGTCAGCAGATGGGTCAAGATGTTCCTTACCGTGGTTGGACTAAAGCTGAAGTTATAAATGCCTTTCGTAATCTTTTCAAGAAGAATGTTTTTGGTAATGACTTGATTTTAATTATAATCCTGGATGAGATTGATATTCTGTTGAAAAATGATGGTGATGGACTGCTTTACACTCTTACCCGGACTGATAATGTTTCCATAGCTTCCATCAGTAACTTTGTGGATTTCAAACAGTTCATCAAGCCCCGTGTGCGAAGCAGTCTACGTGACAGGGAGATCGTTTTCCCACCTTACAATGCCCAGCAACTGGTGGACATCCTACAAGAACGTTCAAAATTGTCATTCAACGATGGAGTGCTCCATGATGAAGTCATACCACTTTGTGCAGCTCTGGCGGCTAAAGAAGAGGGTGATGCACGTTATGCCCTTGATTTACTGCGAACTTCCGGTGAACTTGCAGATGAAAAGAGCACAGACATGGTTTATGAAGAATACGTTCGGGAGGCCAAGGATCAAATCGAACACAACAAGGTCACTGATATTGTAATGACCCTTCCCAGTCAGCAACAGAAGGTACTGGAATCCCTAATATACCTCACCAACCGTAAGGAAGAAATTACCTCTGGAAGATTATACGATGTTTACAAGGATATAACTAAGGGAGATTCTGTTTCATACCGCAGAATCTTCGATTTTATAAATGAATTGGAAATGTTAGGACTTATATCCACAAAAACAGTATCCAGGGGTAGAGGTAAGGGAAGAACAAATCTCATCACCCTTCAGTGTGACATGGAACTTTTGGAAGATGCAATGTGGACTGGTTAAACAACCCACCTCCTATCTTTTTTTATCCATTTCATTTCTCAGTATCATAATTTTTTAGAATTAAGATTTAATAATTAAATTAAGATTGAATAAAACGAGAAATTGTCTAAAATAATTCATTTTAAATTAAATATCCATCAGGGTGTCTGATCTAGTGTGAAAATTCACCAACTTTATGACTTTGATTTCAAACACAAACAAGTATTTGGATTTCCCGGATAAAAGTACAATTGAATATTGACTATATATTAAAAATAGGCCTTAAGAATCGGAATATTTATTAATAATGGGATATAATATTTTATTGGCTGATAAAAATGAATATCCCGTTAAATCCCGATTCAAAAGACCCTATTTGGACTCTGTTTGGTAAAGTAATTAAACTTATCGATAGTAGAAGTTTTCAGCAAGAATTGGCTCGAAACAAGCTACAAAGCATAGAACGATATCAAACTATGCTAAAAATAATATTATTAGCATCATATTTTAATTTAGAAGTATCACATGTTCACTCTGAGGTAGAAAACCGTGAAAAGCTCCGGAAATTCCTAAATATAAACAACCCATTAACATTAAAACAAATCAGAGAGGTTTATTCACGAAAAAATGAACAAAAATACCTAGAATTAGCATTAAAAACACTTAACAAACTAGAATTTAAAAAAATACGAGGTCTTAAAACTATTTTACTCGATTCAACCGCGATAATCATTGATTTGAAGTTTAATGGAAAGTATATTTCAAAGCAAACATGCCTTGATAAAGACTACAAAAGAGGCTTTTCTACCTCTAAAGGCCATTATGCAGGCTTTCAGATGACAATAGCAGTAGAACACGAAACATTAAGACCCCTAGCAATACTAATCTATCCAGGTTCACCAAACGACGCAAAAATATTTGACAAAATTATGTATGAACTGAAAAGAAGAAGATTACTCAGAAAAGGACAATTAGTAATTGCAGATAAAGGATTTTATAGTGCCTGCAATTACTTAACCGGAATAAACAAATACAAAATCGTTCCGTTAGTATTTCCAAGGAAAAAACCAACATTAGAAGTGTTAAAAGACAAAATAATCAATCCGTTAGATTATTTTAACTATGAAAATAAATCCGGAACAATATATCAGGAATTACGAAACCGATTATTCGAATTACTTCCTAAATGGGAAGATTCACGCCGAACAAGATGGAAAATCGAGAAAGTATTCGAATTCCTAAAAGAAAATTTAGGCTTAGGACATATACACGCATATACCAAACGATCCGTCTATAAAAAAGCATATCTAAATGTACTTTTACTAGGAATACTAATATCCAATGGCCAAAACGAAATCAAAGAAATTTACACCATGCAAAATTTCACTTAAAACAGACACCCTGATATCCATTTTAAAATTTAAAAAATTTAAGTAATCTACCATTACATTAAATTTTGCTCTTTTTCAGTTTTTTTTTATTCTATGCTTATTCTAAATTTCTCTACTTTATTATTGATTTTAAGAGAGCCATTCTAACTGGTACTCCGTAAAAGGCTTGTTGGAAGTATCTTCCGTAGGGCGTGTTATCCAAATCGTGTGAAATTTCATCCACGCGAGGTAGGGGGTGCATAACTATGGCTTCGCTCCCCTTAAGGATTTTTGAGTCAATGGTGTAGGCTCCTTTAATTTTTAAGTATTCCTGGGGGTCTGGAAACCTTTCTTTCTGGATTCTGGTAACATACAACACATCAGCATAGTTTAAAACATCCCTAATATCTTCAGTTTCCTGCACACTTACCCCTGCTGCCGCCAGATCGTGTAGCACTTCCCTGGGCATTTTAAGTTCTGGTGGTGATACAAAACTCATTTTAGCCCCGAACATGGCTAGTGCATAAGAAAGGGAGTGTACGGTTCTACCGTATTTAAGATCACCCACCAGTGCCACGTGTAATTCTTCAATATCACCAAGGATGCGTTTCATAGTGTACAAATCTAGGAGGGTTTGGGTGGGATGTTGTCCTGCACCGTCCCCAGCGTTAATCACTGGGACGTCTACCATCTCTGCAACATACCGGGCAGTGCCTTCCATATTATGGCGAATCACAAGGGCATCAGTGTACTCCCCAACTATACGCACGGTGTCGGTTAAATTCTCGCCCTTGGTAACCGAACTGGTTCCTGCTTCTGCAAAACCAACTGTACTTCCCCCTAAACGTTTGATGGCTGTTTCAAATGAGAGCCGAGTGCGGGTTGATGCTTCGTAAAACAACATTCCCAGAATCGATCCTGATAATGCATTGGATTTTTCCTTTGATCGGGCAATGGGTTCCATTTCCTCGGCTAATTTGAGGATATATTCAATGTCTCTTTTACTAAAATCTTTAATTGAAATTATATTTTTCAAATTGAAACCCATCTTCTCCACCATAACCCTTGTTTATGCGTGATTATCCACTACAAAACCTCATATCCAACTCTAATTATGCTGATTATCTTTAATATTATTTATTTTTAATAGGCCAAATATTTAATTTTTAATGGTTCATTTACCTTGGAATAAATCAAAACAACTTATTTCAAATATTTCAGTTATTAAACTATATTTTGGTAAAGATACGGTGTGTTTCGAACTTTTTAGTTAAATTTTTCTCCCAAATGTTAAATAACCGGTATGTCCAGTCATCCTGGTTTTAGGGCGCACACCTTTATCTTTAACTTCTATCTCACGAACCAAACATTCTAAACTCTTTAAATTGGAGAAACTGCGCTTTTTAAGTATTCTGTTTAGTAGTTTAACCTGGTCTATGTAGGGAGTGTAGGCTGCCAAGTATCCTCCGGATTTAAGGGCGTCACGGGCATGTTCAACCACTTCCCATGGTTTGGGCAGATCCAGGAATACCAGATCCACATCCTCTTCATCAATCCCTTCCACCACATCCTGACATTTAAGGGTTACATTTTCCAATCCAAAGCCTTTAACATTTTTTTCAGCTATCTGTGAGAAATCTTCTCTTAATTCATAGGAGTAAACATGACCAGTTTCTCCAACTACGTTTGCCATGAATATAGTGGCTGCACCCGCTCCGGTACCGGCCTCCACCACTCGCTGTCCATATCCCAGCCCAGTATAAGCTGTCATCACACCCAAGTCTTTGGGGAGGATAATGGAACATCTGCGGTCCATAAGTTCAATGTAATCGTTGATGTTGGCTTTTAATACACGGAATTCACGCCCTAAGTGTGTTTTTAAAACATCCCCTGGATTACTACTACCTATTTCTTCTTTTTTAATGTAACCATGGTCAGTGTGCAAGTCATCAGTGCCAATCAGAAATTTCTTTCCCTTTTCATTCACTAAAATCTTCATCTATCCTCATTCTCCATTTGGCTTAATTAATTCTAAGTTCCCTTATTTCCAACATTTTAACCGTTAATTTAGAATTTTTGATTATTTTTTCGTATTTTCAAGTTTGTATTCATTCTCTGGTTTATTTTTACCATTTATGATAGGTTTATCTTCTGTTAATTGTTCAGGGGAATATTTGGATGTATCTGAATATTTGGATTCAATAATTTCCCGAATATTTCGAGCTTTTATCCGACCAATACCGCTAACTCTTATTAAATCATCAGTTGTGGCATTGAAAACTCCTTCCACACTTTCAAACTCTTTCAAAAGTCTCCGGGCATTCACTGGCCCCACGTTGGGTAGTGATTCCACAATGAAAAGTTGTTGTTCCTGGAGTGTTAATGGTTTTCTCTCTGTCTGGATCTGCACTTCCTTGGAACCTCTATCCAATTCCCGGATTGCTAGTCTGTGAATCATGGCTGCAGTATCCTCAGGGTTACGGGTGGGGATGATGGGTATGTTAAAATCAACTGCCAGACTGGCCAGTGCTCCTCGAATGGCATTGGGGTGTAATCCACTGCTGTAGAGATCCTGCCCTTCCAGAATGATCACCGGCTTGGAGAAGTTCTCCACCAGTTCCTGAGCCTGTTTATATAACCTTTTATCAATCAATGAGCTAACAAAATCCTTGGTACTTTTTCTCTCCACAACCACATCTGAACTTATCTGATAATCACCAACCAGAAGACTGGAAGGCTCCACACTCACTTCCAGATTACTCAATTCTCTAGTAACCCCAGACATGGCCTCCCGGTGGTCCACATATACCACTAATTTATTATCTTTCCCTTCGTCTTGCGAATCAGCGTTATTGGTATTTTTCCTATCCAGAACTTTAACATCCTCATCATTTGCAATCAAAGGTTTTTCTGGCTGAGTGAAGCCATTAGCCAGTTGTTTTTTCATTTTCCTTTCTCGGTGCATGCTGGAATAATAAAATGACTCATCCCTAGTGTTTTTAGTGATTAAAACAATCATGCGTCCTTTATTAGCTCTCCCAGTACGCCCACGCCTCTGGATCATTCTTATCTCTGAGGGCACTGGTTCATAAAGTACCACCAGATCCACGCTAGGTATGTCAATACCTTCCTCTGCCACACTAGTGGAAACCAGCACTTGGTAGGTTTTCATCCTGAAGGCCTTTATGATCTCCGTCTGCTCTTTCTGGGTGAGACCTTTTTCTTTCTCCCGGCTGGCCTGTCCAAAGAATTTAACCGCATTTATACCCTCTTTCTGGCACCGGTCATGGATCTGGTTCACTGTATCCCGGTACTGGCTGAAGACAATAACTTGCTGTTTATCCTCACGAGCTTCTTTGAGTATTTCAATGAGTTTTCCCATTTTCGGATGTTCTAAATTATTCTGGTGCGCCTGTCTGGTGAGGTTTACCGCGGCTTTAAAGTTTTCATCCTTTAATAATCCCTGTGCAGCTCTGGTTTTTTTCTGACGCATTCTCTGGAAATAGGAGTATAAGTTACTCATGCCCTGGGTTTCCAGAAGCTCAAGGGAGTGCATAACACTGAAAACCGCGGTTAACATGGATATTGCCAGTAAACATTCCCGGGGTGGGGTGGCACTTCTGGACATCCGGTTCTGAACTTTTCCACGGGCCCTTAATATATCCTTTTTGCTGACCTGCTGGATTGACCTGAGTACTCCCAATTTTTTCAAACCCTTCAGACGGTTTTTGAGCACCACATCCAGATGGTTTTTAATGGCCAGTTGTTCCTTTTTCAAGTCTACCTTAATCCATTCAACTTCAATGGGGTTAAAATAGGGTTTAACATCGGTGTCATCTTCATTCTTCACCACCACCTCTTTGATAAAAAGGTTTTCACATACTTGGTTTATTTTTTCTTCATCACCACCAGGAGATGCAGTTAATCCCAGTATCAACCTGTTTTTAGCCTGTTTAGTGTAACGTTGTGCCAGGAAGACGTAGGAATAGGATCCAGTTCCCCGGTGACATTCATCAAAGATCAGTAGCGAAACGTTTTCTAAGGAGTACCTACCGGCAATAATATCTGATTCAATAGTTTGAGGTGTGGCACATATTATCTGAGACTCTTCCCATCTTTTAATCCGTTCTTCCACCTTCACCGCACCGGTAAGGCTGTTGGTGGTTGATTTTAAAAACTCACGGAAACTTTCCTCGTGCTGTACTACCAGGGGTTTGGTAGGTGCTAAAAGTAGAATTTTACTATCTGGATATTTTCTAAGACGGTCTGCAGATACCAGAGCAGCCACTATGGTTTTTCCTAGAGCTGTAGGGGCCACTATCATAGTATTTCCCTTTTTAAGAACGTTGGCTGCAAGTATTTGTTGGTAAAGACGTGCTTCAATTTTTGCCGGTTCGATTAAAGGGTGTTGTATCCACCTTACTGTTTTTGTTGAAGGGCGGGTCTCTTTTTGATGTTTATTTCCAACCATTTTTAATATCCTGAATTAGGTTTGTTAGAGTGACATATCTTGAACTAATACTATGTTTGCAATCTATAAAACTATTACAAAAAAAATCAATTCAAACAGCAGAATATACATATGAGTATTTCTTATATTCACATTCTCGTGATTTTTATTATCAAACCACTATGTGTTAATTCGTTTTCAAATGAGGAATAAATTAATAGTTAGTAAAAAATTACTTCTTATTAATTCTAAATATTTGGTGTGGTTTAGTCACCTTCCTGATGCTGGAAACGGTCAGAAGGTTGTCAGAATCAAGGTTAGGAGTTCCCCCTACCAACCCTCTATCTTTTTGACTTCTTCCAATATTTCAATACACTCTGTTATTTCCTTAGTAGGTTCTAACCCTTCTAGTATGCCTATAACTTGGTTAATTCTGGCTATACTTCCAATATTCATATTTTTATCTTTCTTTAGTTCTATATTGTCAAAACCCTTTAGTTTCACCATTTTATCCCCTCTTCTTCAGTGATTAACTGGCTTCCATTATTCGATTAATATTTTTTTAATGAATTATAACCATTAATTTCTTCTTTATCCTTCTAAAATTCATGTATTTACCAAGTTATATTATTTTTGTATGGTGTTAAAAATTCAATAAGGTATGGTTCTACTTTTAATATCCCTTTTACTTCATTTTCTCCATGGTAATGGGTATTTATAAAGTGAATTTCCTTCATTGTGTACTAGTAGAAACTTATCCCCTAACGGTTATTGTATATTCCAATTTACATTTCCAATTTACATTATCATAGTCTGTGGTAGTTATCTTAACGGATATTTACTTGCCTCTTGTTTTTCTTTTACCTGCGATCTTGTTACCATTTCCGGTGCTGTTTAATATGCTTCCAAGATGGGGTGTGTTTTTTTATCCTTTTTGTAAAAACTAATCCAGATTTTTATACATTTGCTTAAAAATAAATTTGTAATGTAATGTACCGTCATATAATCAACTTAAATTATATTATTAATGAATAAATTAATATTACTAATGATTGGTAGTAGTGATTCAGATGGTTGGTGAATACAATAACCGGGAACAAGATTTGAAAACAATTTACCAGGAATTTATAAATGAATTTAACCATATTTATGGGGTTATGGGCATTTTAAAGCAATTTATTTATTTATGGGATGAAAATATTTGGGAATCATTATTTAATGTCTATGTTAAATGGAAAAATCCTTTTAATATACCGGATCCTCCTTTAACTATCCCTGTAAGTCTGTTGTTGGCACAAGCCATTAGAAATGGAATACAACCTAGAGAATTAATTGATGATTATCAAGATTCCAATGTATACTTGGTGGATTACGAAACATTCCATAATCTGCACATTTTCCTGGAGAAATTATATTCATTACATCTGGGCCGGGAACTGGTGGAAGATGATTTATGGGCTTTACACAAAAGTGACCTGCCAGAACGGGTTCTGGGAGGATTGGAAGTATTTGATATTTTCAAGGGTAATTTATTTTTAGGGGATGACTTTTTTCAACAGATTAAAAGTGTTATCTGGGATGAAGAGGCCTTGATTTTTTGTAAAAAATTACAAAATCTTTTAATTACATTCCTATTTGAAAACAAAAACGGAAATGAGACTATATTCAGTCAGGAACTGGAAAAAGTAGTAGTGCTACTGGCACACTGCAGTGCAGTATCCAGTGACAGCCAATATATTATTATTGGGAATGTTGTAAGGGCGTATAACGCTTTATTCAAAATCATAAACACAGATATAACTCATTTGGTTAATAAAAAATATTATACTGGTTTTTTAATCTGTAAAGATTGTAATGAATTTTATCCACTGCTGGAAAATGAATCACCACATGATTTTTCCCATTGCAGTTGTGGTGGTGGACTGGAATATCTAAGTTCAGAGAATTCAAATAATTCAAATAATAATCAAATTTTTAAAGGCGATTAATAAGTTAATAGTTAAAACAAGGGAATTTAAAATAGTCTGAGTGGTGGTACTTACACCATGTTTGCACCCTCACTTACCATACGTGTATTATTTTTTTATGGCTATGAGATTCTCCCATTCATCAAAAACCACATCTAATCCACACATACTTGGAACATAGTTAGCTGCTTTTGCAGAATCCACCCCTATGACTTTAAATCCCATATATTCTATGGGAGCCACTACCATACAAGTGTCACAGACCACATGACCACCAGCCTCTTCTATGATCCTGGTGTAGCCCATTCTATCGGATGCTGCTTTAACGGAGATAGATGTGCACACCCATAACTGGTTGGCCAATTTTTTCCCATCCAATTTGAGGGCAACTTCCTTTATCTCCTCTAATGATGCATGAGGACATCCCAAGCAAACCAGATCTGGTTTTTGAGAGGTTGAAAGTTTTCCCCGAGTATCATCCACATCTTCCCGGGTCACAGTTAACTTCTCCAGATTCTTGGTGTAGGGCATTGCCTCCGGGGATTCCGGGGTGGTGTTTTCCATATGGAAAAGAGCCACTGCTCCAGAAGAGGCCAGTGCTGCTCCCAGAGCTTTTAACTGGTTAACTTGTGGTTTTTTTTGCTGTTCATCCACTAATTTGAAGTAAGGGATGCCGTTTCCCACAGCTTTACCCACCAGATATCCCAGGGCACCGTAATCTGCACCGTTAAGTGAAGTTTCAACTTCAACCAGTAGATGGGGAACCCTGCCCTCATCTAAATGGTAGCCATAGTTCGGTGTTCTTCCACAGATGGCGGCGGATAATGCTCCAGGACCACCTTCACGATTTGTACGTGCGCCAAGAACTGAATTACCGTAACAAACAGCTGATGACTCTGACCAGGCAATATGGCTGCCCAGTGGGGGTACATTACCAACCAGGTAGGGAGTGCAGGTACAGGTGGTGCTGATTCCCATTTTGCGATAGGCTTCCACAATGAGTAACTGTTTTTTGGTGAATTCAGCAGGAAACCCGAGTTCCTTCCACTGGTCAAGATCCACACCTGCCGGGTTGAGGGTGCTGGGCACCACTACCTGGGCACCTTCACCAGCCAAGTCTTCCAGGTACTCTAAACCCACGTCCCCAACGGTTTTATAGGAAACTCCAGATATCTGGGCAGACACAATCTCCACCATACCATCTGCTCCGTAGATATCTCCAAGAGCAACCAGTATCTCCATAGATTTCTCCACAGCAGGGCCATACTCGCCTGAATACATTTTTTCTTCTTCTCGGGTAAGATACATAGAAAATGCCTCGGTTATTCACGAATTCACATGTAATCAAATTAAGTAAATACTTCAAGGATTGATTTAATTGATTAGGGGATTGATCCAAGGGTTAGAATACCAATTGCCAAATCCTGATTTTAGATAAACTATCCATGAAATTAATCCTTAATTATTATAATTCAACAGATATTAAATTCCACTATTTCCCTGGTTTAACTAACCTGGGTGCTGACAATATCATTTACCAGGTTTTTGAAGTTTTCAAGTTCCTTGTAGGGTACCACTGCACCTGCAGCGATATTATGCCCACCACCTGCACCATTAAAACTTTTTGATGCCTGTTCAAGTGCAAAACCCAGATTAACTCCTTTCTGAGTCATTTCCAGGGTGGTTCGCCCGGAAATTTTAACCAGATTGTGCATACGGGACAGAGTGATCACTGGCTTCTGGGAATTCAAGATCTCCAGTTCAATTCCTAAAGATGCTAGAGTTCCCATGATCTTCTTATTTTCCTTATCTTCAGTGTAAAGGTACTGAACATAGTCCATTTCCTGGGAACCCTCTCTGGAGATCCATCTTATCCCTCTAATCAGGGATTCCCGGTATTTACTTAAAAATTCCACTCCTTCGGTTATGGCAGACTTTCTTTCACCCAGACAGATGCTTAATCCAACGGCATAGTTCTTGTTCTTACCACATGCATCCAGGATCAGAGCGTAGTCCTCTAGATTTCGCAGTGCTGGGGTTTCCTGGGGCATGCTGTAGATACTACCGAATATTTTTGGATTAATTCTGGTCAGGTGTTCCGTGAGAAAGTCCTTCTCTTCATTGGCCAGATCTGTGAATTTAATACCGTAGGATATGCCAATTTTCTCCAGGAAGGTCTGACTTTTCTCAGGATTCCCTGAAATTCCAGGGATGGCTGGTTGGAATGTGTGTGCCAGGGCTTTATAGAGGGGTTCATCCTTGGAGGATATTTTCAGGTCTTCGTGTTCTTCCACTACACCCGCTTCGGTGGCTTCGGTGAGTATGGTCTGGTTCACTCCACTAAAACCATCTGCATATTGCATATCTCCAAAGGCACCCACCAGAGCCAATCCTGTTAAGTTAACTTTGTTAAGGGGTTTCACTGTGAGATAGGTTACTCCAGAGGCACTCACATCACGGGTTCCGTCCAATCCGAACAAGTGGGGGTTCACGTGCACCAGAGTTTCCTCATCATCTCCAGTGCTATCCATGGTCTGGTGGTGGTCGGCGATTATGGCCTGGCCCTTGAGTCGGCCAATCCTCTCCACATAGCCACTTCCCATATCACAGAAAAAGAAGAGTTCATATTTCTCCTGGGAAAGACGGTCTAGAGTTTCCTCATTAAGTCGGGGGACCATGGTAACATGGAATTTCCCACCTTCCTGGGAGATGGCATTGCAGATAACACCTGCCGCTGATATACCATCAGCATCATTGTGGGAGATAACTCTCACCACATGATCCTGATCTAAATGCTCCTTAAGGAGCATGCAAGCTTCTTCAGCTCTATTTAACAAGTAGTGCTGCTTTTTGTGGGTCATATCTCCATCCTTCAGGGAGCACTCCTTCCCGGGTGTAGTACTTTACCAGTCTTCTGATCCTGGATTCCACCAGCTGCAGACCTCTTTTGGTGTGCAGGTCCTTGGGGTTTTCCTTGAGGTGGTCCCGGATGTTGACTGCCTTACGGATGAGGTTCATGAGATCTTCAGGGTATTCTTCGCCCTGATCGTGTTTTTCCAGTATCTTGGTTAGTTTCATATCGGTTACGGCTTTAACGTCTGGAATTCCGTACTGATCTCGTAGTATAATTCCAATGACACTGGTTGATTTTCCTTCTTTTCTCAGTTTTAATATAATCTCTTCTATTTCTTCGGTTGAGTATTCAACCCAATCAGGCTTTGCTGCCATCAAATCACCTCTTATAATCATCTATTCTATTTTAATCTGCAATTATCAGTAGATTAATTTATTAAGTTATTTAATCAGGATTGTGAGTTTCAACTTTTTTTAAGCTATTTATTTGCTTATAAAATCCTTATACCATTGGGCAAAATTTTCTAGGGACTGGCGTCTGTGGGAAAATTCATTCTTCTCCTCTCGGGTGAGTTCACCGAAGCTTAGGGAGTGTCCTTCTGGTATGAAAAGTGGATCGTAGGCGAAACCATGCTTTCCTTTTTCCTGATGTGCTATTTGTCCCCCGACTACACCTAAAAAAGTCTCGGGCTCGGTTTTGGGTGTTGCAAACCCAATTACCGACCTGAACTCGGCGTAACGGTCCTTGACATTATTCATCAGTTTTAAAATACCTTGATTGCCCAGGGTGTCTTGCACATATGCGGAATAGGTTCCTGGAAACCAGTTAAGAGCTTTAATAAACAGACCTGCATCTTCAACGATAACTGGCCTTCCCAGCCGCCTGGCAGCATCTTCTGCGCCAAAGCGAGCCACATCAATTAGCTCTCCCTGAATTTCAGGGTAACCCAGGTCTATGTGTTCCACTTGGATATTGAACTGGTGGAAGATTCCTTGAGCTTCTTTTACTTTGTGTTGGTTACCGGTTATAAATGTTATGGTCAACGGAAGATGTCCAGTTTTTGGCATAAAAATCACCTGAAAAATCAGTTAAAATCCATAATAAGCGTGCACTACTTGGGATCTATAAATGGTTATGATTTTTCAACCTATTTAAATGACTTGGTTCTAACTTTCATCAGAAACAACAAAGAGGTGAAGAGGCCTATGGCAGATATTGAAGTAATGGGAGACCCTAAATTTAAGCAATTCATCCAATCAAGGAGGTATAGGGAACGATCCATCAAAATACATCATAATAGTTTAAAATTTTACACAAAATTTCTAGGAAAAACCCCAACAGAAATTATTGATGAAGCGATAAAGGAAGAAGAGGATGGGATACGGATGAGTTCACGAAAAATTAAAGAATATTTAATCAATTTCGTTGAATATCTGACAGAACTCGGTAATGCACCTCAAACGATAAAGAATAAGATAAATTCTGTTAAAACATTTTATCATGAATATGATATCTTAACACCACGGATAAGGATGCCCAAAACGGCTGAAAACCCAGTTCTTGCAAAAATACCTGGAAAAGAACATATAATACAAGCTTTAAAACATACAAGCATTCGTAACAGAGCTATGGTGCTTTTAATGTCTTCATCAGGGATGGGTTCAGGTGAAATAAGAAGTTTAACTTATAATCATTTTATACAGGCTATTAATGATGTATTAAGTGATTTAACTGAAGAAGAAAAGCTTGATATCTTTAAGGTTCAGTCAAGGGTCAAAGGAAAGGACATCATTGGTGTGTGGGATGTCATAAGATATAAAACTAAAACACCCTATATCACTTTTTCCACACCTGAAAGCATTCATGCCTTGGTAGAATACTTAATTGACAACCAAAGAAACAATAACCCAATAAAATCCAAAGACGACTATTTGTTTGCCGTAAACGGTAAACCAATGGAAGAAAACACGTTACATCAAATTTTTAAATCAATAAATGATAAATGTGGCTTTGGAAAACAGGGATATCAAAGATTTTTCAGATCCCATGCCATGAGAAAATTTATGGGTACATCTTTATTTGGTGCAGGAATGGATCGTGCAAAAGTCAAAATGTTATTAGGCCATACCGAGGATGAAACAAACGAAGCGTATTTTAAATTCTCTGTTAAAGACCTGAAAAATCTTTATTTCAAGTATATGGATGCAGTAACCATTCAAGAAACAAAAACAAAAACTATTAAGAGCGAAGAATACCAGTATCTCACAGCTAAACTCCTTGAAAAGGATGAAACACTGGCCAAGGTTGAACAAAGGTTGGAACAAATCGAAGCCAATAAAAAGGAAAAGAGAAGATCTATAGATGAATTATTCTCTAATCCCGAATTCCTGGCGGATTTCCAGGCAATGGCCAAAACGTTGGTCTGACTTCTATTATTTTTTTTTATTTACTTCCAATATATTCCAATACAATACATCCAATCATCGCTTTTTTTTCATTATGATCTTATTATTATGCTTTAATTAGAAAATTACGGTTGGGATTTTTGTAACTATATATTGTTTATTAAAATAATCCTTTCTTATCGGCTAGTAAGGAGGTCTAACAATCTATGAGATATTAAGTAAAATCTACCAAGAAAAAAAGAACCTCGATAACCCTCCAAAATACTTGGAAACACTTATTAAGGTTCTGGAATTTGAAACAGCAGTTGAATGTTAGGAGAATAATGGGCATTCATGATTAGCCACATTGCGAAGAGCTTCATGGGATGCCAATGGAACTATCTTTATTAACCTTAATAAAAGATTCTCTTGGCATTGGCCTGTTTTCTCCTTTTAAGGAGATTTGTGAACATGAAAGATAAAACTAGTGGACACTATCATAAATTAGGCGTCCAAAATATAATAAAAAGATTTTCAACCTATAACGCGGCATCAAAAGCAGGCGTATTTGATAATAAAGGTTGGTATAAATATGGGGATGATAAACGGCGACTGATTAATCTTTTAGATGATGAAGATTATCAGTATTTAGTAAATAAGTTTGATAAGAGACTTTTAGGTACCTTAAATTACTTTAGGCCGAGTGTTTTCCAGGAATGGCAGCAAAAACCATGGGATGTTGCTGAATCGTTGGGTGGGCTAGAAGATACAATGTATTACATGCTCTCCATTGATTTAGATTTAGCAAACGATTACACTGTGAATGACGTTAAAGCTTTAGAAGCTCTTGAAACAGCAGCTAGATTCATATCAGATGATTTAAGGAAAGTTATAAACGATAAATTCCTCATCCTGTTTTCAGGGAATGGTATTTACTTCCATTTGCATCCTGAATTTGTAGCTTCAGGGGAAACTAATGATGCAGCTTGTGAAAGCCGTGCTACAGAACTTCAAAATATTCTGGATGCATTCAATTTATACATCCAAACACTGGAAAGGAAGCTTTTCCAGGAATGTCCTGAAGTGCATGGGCTTGTTAAAGTGGATGCTATTAACAATCGGAAGAGGGTGTTTAAATTGCCCTTAACAACTCATAAGGATTTACCTTATTTGGTATACCCTATTGGGTTCAGAAACATCCAGATTAGGCTTAAAACTTTACCGTTATCAGATGATGAGATTCAAGAAGCAGCAAAATCTATTAATATATTTTTCGATAAAATACCCAGTCTCGAGGAGCATAAGCAGCTTGGAACTCTTCTTTCAACCTACAATAAGCCTAAAGAAGTTAATTCAAAATCAAAAAGCAAGGAGGTACATGATGTACCTCCAGTTCCAATTCCTATTGATATCATAAAGGAAGAACAAATTTGTAGTAAGATATTCAGCCATGCATCATGGCCAAAAGGTAACACGAGACGTGTTGCATTCATTACTACAGTATTAAGACGTTCTGGATGGGATAAACGATCAACCAAAAGATTTGTTAAGAAAACTGCAATTAACTGGAAAGTTGGTGCATTGGATCATGTGATCGATTCATGGTTGGATTTTGATCCACCAAACATTGAAACAATATACAATATCGGTTCGGATTATCCTGAAATGACAATGGGCGACCTGCGTGATTACTTTCCACTAAAACCTGATTATTCTCATGTGATGGATGAGATTTTCAGACTAGCTCGAAACAAAGGATTCCAAGTACCTGAAATTGAGTTAAAAGATGAAAACAATGAATGCAGAGACATTAAATTGAAATATGGAACAGAACACTTATTTGGGTTCAATGATTTGGAAACAGCTACGTCATTATTTGGTATGGAATATAAAATTGCCTTTAAAGTCCTCTGGTACACATTGGCATCATTCAGGATAGCCATATCTCGAATTAAAGCAGGACGTATAGAACTGGATGGTAGAATCTCACCATTGTTTGTTCTTCCTGCAGGTAGGGGCAAGAACCAAATAAAAACCGTAATTAAAAAAACAATTGAAGGGCTGCACTGTGATTATGGGGAACCTACTTCCCTTCATGCGGAACAGTTGGTAGGTAAAACTGTTAAAAACTCCAAAACCGGCGAGTTTTATCATAATAGAGGCTATCTAAATGATGACTATGTTGTTATAGACGAAGCTTATCAGCTACTTACCTCATCAGACCTGAAATATGCTGAAGCAAGAAAATATATCAGGGTGGCATTGGATCCGTATCCCAATAACACTGTTCACAAGAGAACAACAGAATATGGTAGAGAAGGTGCTTTGGAATTTAATCCTCATTGCCCTATATCATTGTTTGTGCAGCCAATTAGGTTTGAAAATGAAATATTGGTGTTAGAAGGTGATATTCGCAGGTTTACTATAGCATATCCTTTAATTCAATCTTCCAATGTTTCTGAAACCTTAAGAAGAAGAATATTCGACGAATCGGATAACAAGGCTGCGTTGGACAGTTTCATTACATTAATGTCTTCCCTGGAACCCATTGAATCGTTCCAGTTTTCAGAGGATGCAAAAAAGTCGTTAGAACATTTGTCTAATGATTTATACAAACAAGGGGTTTCATATTCCCATAAAATAGCTTGCTTGAATGAATCAATCATTTACACCAGTCAAAATACATTAGTGAAGTTTTCTGCAATTCAGGCATTCCAACATGGTCGGTCGACGGTGGAAAGAATTGATATAATCTTGGCATATATGGATCTGTTTGAGATAATGGAACATACCTATAAATTCATAGAAGCCAAGATTCCGGGTTCACTTGATTATGGCGAAGGTTGGAATGGTGCAGTTCAGAATGATCAGCAACTACTGAAATGGCTTCATGCAAATGGAGCAAACAGTAAAGAAAACGCAATTCCAAAGCAACAATACATTGATAAAATTAAGGAACTGTTTGGAATAGAGAAGCGACAAGCAGAATCAGTATACAAAAAGCACTTTGAAGTAGATGGGTGGATAGGAAAGACTAAAAAACAAAAGAAAGTTTTTGTCTGGTTAAAGTTCCAACCTGATGAATGTAATAATTGTACTGTGCAGTCGGATTTCGAGTTTGAATATGAGTCATACATCCAATGTTACGAACAGCTTCTGATCGAAGAAGCTCAAAAGGAATTGCATACTGCAAACATTACAATAAAAGAGGAGGCTGGGTAAATGTTCCAACCAAAAATTTTAGAGGGCTGTAACACTTTAAATTCATTCCAAACAGTGTCCAAAGTAGATGGATTTGACGAATGGTTTGATTTTAGAAATTCAGTAAAGGATAAAACTGTGCCTGTAGTGTTTATATTGGAATTGGATGATGGGATAGCAATTCATTATTTAATGGATCATATGTCTTACTCATTGTCGGATTCGGCTCACATGACAATTAAAAAATATTTCATGGACATATGCAAGCATTACGATGATATTGGCTTTCTTAAAGGCACTAATAATGGGTACTACTGTTATTCCACATGGGGCGTAATAGATAGAGTGCATCCCGATGATGCTGATAAGATTGGATTGTTCATTTACGATATCGTGATGGATATTAGAAACTGGTGGAGGTAATCCACTTTTTATTTTTTTATTTCTTTACATCAAAAAGGGCTTATGCCTCCAAAAATAATTACTACTTTTTTGTTGTATATTTGATGGTTACAACCATAATACCAAATTAATAAAAAGTATTTATAAATAAATGTAATACAATATTGGTAATGTATTATGAGAAAGTTCCAAGCTATTTCTTAACTTGAAATGTGGAAAGTGCAATAAAAGAAACAAAATTAATTTTACCCATAGTAATTTCTGAAGAAGACTGGATTATTGCACAAGAAAACTTTAAACGATTGAATAAAGGTGAAAACCCATCTGAAATTTATCTTGAGGTTATGACTGAATATTTTTTTTCAATTCCTGTGAGCATAATCAGTTTAATATGAATCCACTTTTTAAGTATATTTGATCATTAAATGTATTGGAACGTGTTTAAATGCAATATATTGTCATACATTAATTTTTATTAGAAATTAAAGTATAATTAAAATACAATAAGCATATTAAGGATCAATTAAGATCCGTTAACTATATAAATGATCAAAACATACTATAACTGCACACAAATAACCTTGCATTAGTTTAAGACACAATAAGAGTTAATGTGTCCTGGATTTTTACAAGGTTGGAGGTGACTGCCATGGTCATCTCCCACTCCAAAAAAAGCTTATTTATTCTGATCACCATGAGAAAAGAAATAACGTTAGAAATGGATCCAGAGCTACTGGAAAAGATAGAAACATCACCATTTGAACTGGAAGATTTAGTTGATTTAAACTTTTGCTTAACTATTGAGATAAATTCTTTAAATAAATTGTATAAACTTCAGATTAAAGGTATCCAAAAAGATTTAGACATATTGAAAGAGAAAAATGAACTTTATAATGATATTTGGATGGCTAAAAAGCGAAAAATTTTCATATTAAATAAATACAAGGAAATTAATAAACCCTTAATCCTTTTTGATATCTTGGTTAATGAAAATAATCCAGATATGTATGATGTTGAAGAATCCAAATACAGCGGCCGCCTTGATGAAATTGACTATTTTTTATCTGAATATCTCGAGGAAATTCAAAGTATGGATAGGTTCAGCGATTAAGATAAAATCAAAACATTATATTATACTTGATACAAACATTCACATATGGAAAATGATCTTTTCAACCTAACCTTACTGAAAAAGCATTCCAAAAAATTTAAATTAACTCCATCTAAACATGATTTACTTAAAGAGTACATTAATAAGGTTGAAAAAGACGAATTTAAGTCAGAAACCAAGAATTACCTCTATTTTTATGATGTTATCCTTAAAAGCATCCTGGGCTATAAACGGGAAGATGTTCTTTTTGATGAAAAGGGTGATGTAGGAACAGGTCGAAGTGAGTTTGTTTTAAAATCTGATGATAAAAAGTTCATGGTTATTGAACTAAAAGGTCAGGGCATTGACTTGGACAAACGACAAAGTGGCCGATCTGATAATAAAAGTCCAGTCGAACAAGCTTTTGGATATGCCATCAACACTGGAGATGTTAATTGGATCATGGTATCCAATTATAATGAAATTAGGCTTTACAATTATTATGAGAAGACCAAATACATATCATTTAATGCAAGGGAATTGTTAGATAAGCAGAAGTTCGCATGCTTCATGCTGGCGTTTTCCAGAGAATCACACATTGAATCTGATGATATCAGCAAAGTTCATGAAGGCACTTTAGTTGTCGATCGCAAACTGGCAAGTGAATTCTACAAACTGTACAATGAAACACGGCTGATGTTAATTAAGGAACTGGAATCAGAAAGTCAGATGGAACGGTTAGATGCTATTCACTACGCTCAAGTAATCCTCAATCGTTACATGTTCATCTGTTTCGCAGAAGATACTAATCTACTACCTTCACAAATATCCATTGACACCGTAGCAACACCCATACAAAAGGGCAACTTACGACATAGGAGTATTTGGCAGCGACTAAATGAATTATATCTTGATATTAATGAGGGAAATGAGTTCAAAAAGATAAGTGAATACAACGGGGGTTTATTTGCTGAAGATCTCGACTTCATAATGATCAGGGATATTGTCGATGAGCAGAACTTTTTCAAAGATGTATACCAAGATTGGAACTTTACCGAATACGAAAAAGACATCAACCATTTATTAGGAAATGCAAAAGACCGTGTTAATTCAATATACCGTAACATGCTCACAATATCCTCATTTGACTTCTCAACAGAGTTAGATGTAAATATTCTTGGTCACATCTTCGAAAACAGTATTGGAGACATCGAAGAACTCAAGGAAGATAGTAAAGGCCGACGTAAAAAAGAAGGAATCTTTTATACTCCTAATTACATCACGGATTATATATGTAGAAATACTATTATCCCTTACTTGAGTAAATCTGGTAAAGTGATTAGTGTTGATGAACTCATCAAGGAATACTCTGATGGAAATGAAATTAATGATTTGG
Organism: Methanobacterium subterraneum; assembly: GCF_002813695.1. Taxonomy (NCBI): domain Archaea; kingdom Methanobacteriati; phylum Methanobacteriota; class Methanobacteria; order Methanobacteriales; family Methanobacteriaceae; genus Methanobacterium; species Methanobacterium subterraneum. The sequence goes on from NZ_CP017768.1 coordinate 1,962,004, forward strand.
AATCCGGAGTAATGAATATTAAGATAGTAGATCCAGCTTGTGGATCCGGAGCATTTCTGAACAAAGCTGCTGATGTGCTTTTAGAAATACATAAAGGAATTTATGATTTTAAAAAGGGAAAATACACAACTACTATCAAAACTCGTGGTGGAAAAGGCAAAAGCAGGGTAAAAAGGGATGCAAAACATGTTAAATTGGACTCTTACTTTGATGAGGTTAACACCAGGCGTGAAATATTAATCAACAATATTTATGGAGTGGATCTTAACGAAGAATCTGTGGATATAACTAAACTCTCCTTGTTTTTAAAAGTCTGCCAAAAGGATAGAAAACTCCCCGAAATTGACAATAACATAAAATGCGGAAATAGTCTTATTCATGATCCCAAATATACTGATAAACCATTCCAATGGGAAACAGAATTCCCTGAAATATTCAAAGCCGATGGTTTCGATGTGGTGATAGGAAACCCACCATATGTGCGACATGAAAAGATAAAAGAGATTAAACCATATCTTAAAGATCATTTTAAGACTTATACGGGGTTAGCTGATCTTTATGTTTATTTCTTCGAAAAAGGACTTGGGATTCTTAAAGATAAGGGTATGTTGGCATATATATCTTCAAATAAGTTTATAACAGCTAATTATGGGAAGCCTTTAAGGAAATTTATTTTAAATGAAGTTGAGTTTGAATCTTATATTGATCATAGTTCTGATAAAGTGTTTGATGATGCAACTGTACATTCTTGTGTTATTGTTCTAAAAAAAGAGATTCCAAACGAAAATATGGTGTTAATTGATGATTCATTCGAAATTCGACAATCAAGATTAGGAATCGATAATTGGTGTTTTGAAAACCCCACTATATTGGATTTAAGAGATAGAATAGGCAGAAAGGGTATAAAAATCAAAGATTTTGAAGATTTAAAGATGTATTATGGTATGAAAACTGGTTTGATGAAAGCCTTTGTAATAGATGAAGAAACCCGAAATCATCTTATTACTGAAGAAGAGAAAAATAAAGAAATAATAAAACCATTCATACGTGGAAAAGACTTAAAAAAGTGGAAAATTGATTATAGAAATCTGTATTTATTATACATACCTTGGAAATTCCCTATAGATAATTATAATTCTATTAGAAATCATTTATTAAAATTCAAGGATGATCTTATAAAAAGACCGGAAGTAAAAACAGGTCGTGTCGATTGGTTTGCATTAAGCAGATATGCTTCTGATTATTCCCACGAATTCGAAAAAGAGAAGATAATTTGGGCTGAAATAGCACCGGAGCCTCGTTTTTGTATAGATGGGGCTAAATTATATTGTGAAACATCATGTTTCATCATGGTAAAACCCAAGAAATATGATTTAAGATATTTGGCTTCATTGCTAAATTCAAATCTATTATTATGGATTTTTAAGCAGATAAGCCCACAAATAGAAGGTAAAAGATTACGTTATAAGAAGCAATATGTCGAACAACTCCCTATCTACCCTGCAACCACTGAAGAGCAGCGACCATTTATCCAAAATGCAAGTAGAATGCTACAGTTTAACCAAGAACTTCAAAAAGAGATAAATGGGTTTAAAAACTGGATTATGGGGGAATTTGGCGTTGAAAAGTTCTCCCAAAAGCTTGAAAAGTACTATGAGTTATCAGCAGATCAATTCATCAGTGAATTAAGTAAAAAGAAGGTAGACACTAAATCTCGGAAGAATAGGGAATATTTGGAACGAGAATTCAGTGAAAGTCTTGCAATAATAAAACCCTTACTCCAAGAAATCGAACAAACAGACAATGAGATTGATCAGATGGTTTACAAGTTATATGGTTTGAATGATGAGGAAATAATAATTATTGAGGATAGTTTAAGTTGATATATTATTTCAATCATTTGTCCAGGATTTAGGAATCAATGCTTCTCCTTCTCTCCAATTTTCAATAACGCATTTTTCAAACCATTTTTCTCTTATGTAGGCATGATCAGTCATAATGATTTGGAAATTTGGGCTTAACTCATCTATCAATTTTATTGTGGAAATATACATCTGTTTAACTGCTTCTCTATCTTCATCTTTCTCGATTTCTTCAATATTCCCAGTAACATCTCTTTCTGCAGGGAAATAAACTTGTGAAGGCTGATCAATGAATAAAAATCTTGGAACTGGTCGTTTTTTTCTAACAAATAGGGTATGTAGTCCAAAATGGGCTATTAAATGATATCCAACCCAATTTCTTCCACTACCCATATGATTCATTGGGATTGCTCCATTTTCCGTATCTGCAACAATTGTTAGTTTATTATAGTCTAGACGTAGTGGGTTTTCTGAATGTTCGACTTTAAATTCCTGTGCCCAACGGTTTAAATACTTTGTTAAGAGGGATGAAATTGAATTAAGATTTTCTTGAATTTTTTCATCGCTTATTTCCAATTTAAGGTTGTATATTTTGACTTCTAAAAGTTCAATTTGTCTTTTTAGATGACTGGTATCTTCAAGGTGAGGTAAGCTTTCTAAATAAAGGCTAACTCTGCCTAACAAATATGAACGTTTAGCGTTGTGGTCATGGATTGATGCTAACTGTTCATTTGATTTTTGTATTTTATCTAACTCTTGTCTGTTGATTTTTAGCTTATTCTTAATATTTTCTATTTGATCTTCTAATTCTCGCATAACTTTTTGCATTTCTGGAGAAATTTCTTCAACCTTACGTATTTGAGAATCTAGTAAGTTTAATGAGTTTTTTATGTTATCAACTGATGGAGATTTCTCTGTAATGTTGGAATTACATATTGGGCAGACTTTTTGATTAGTTAGATCGTCAAATAATCCGATAGTTCGTAAACGAGTTAAATGAACGTCTGCTCCAGCGGTATACGCGTTTTGATCAGATTTAAAACTATTTATCGTTTCATATTTTGCTTTAGCAAACCCGAGTTCCTGTTTCAAATTGTACTGTTCGTCTTGCAGGTTTTCAAAAGTCCCACCTTTTGAAATAATTTCTTCTTCCATAGAAACGGGGGATTGTTGTAGCTTTTTTAATGCATTAATGGAGTCTGATAGTTTTTCTGGAATTGATTCACGCCATAAACCAAAGTCTTGAGCTTCTATTAGTAAATTTTTTGCTTGATTAATCCCTTCACCTTCAATAGCTTCGTATTCCGATAAATTTTGCTTTAAATTTCTTAATTCTCTCCGATTTTTTCTTAATTGTTTTATTTTGGAAACATAATCATCGTCTACTGCTCCAAGGAAGTAAGGTAAAACGTCTTTAATAGCTTGGGTTTTGCCTTGTTCGCCCTGATTGTGGAATAAGAACTTTTCGCTGCTAATTTCATTTTGGTGTTGAAATGTAAAAAATAGGCTATGTCTAATATTTGCAACAAGTTTATGTCTTGTTTGTCCATGAACTGGTTCGTGGATGTTTTCTGAAATTCCTGCATGATCAGATAAAATTTTTTTTAGAGTGGATCTGTTAATAGTTTTTTTCAGTTCGTTATGTTCCTTGATATCTACTTTTTGTTGAATTTCATAATAAATGTCTTCAGAAGTATTTTTAACTCCTTCTGGGAGCTTTCTAGCAATAAAAACTTCACCTTCCGTTACCTTTAAACGAAGTCCTGCCCATTGAACTGTTTCACGGATAGTACCTTGAGGTATATTGCATGATCTACTCCCAAGACAGTAATCAATAATATTCAATAGAGCAGTTTTACCTGTACTACTAGCTCCAGTTATTATGTTAAGTTCACCACTTTTAAACGAAATAATGCGATTATGTCCTTTTTCATTATATAAAATTAAATTTAAAATCTGAAAAGTCATGGTCTCACTCCCCAAAGAGCCATCACGGTTTCTGTTGAACCAGCTTTAGCAAACCATCTTCCAACAAAGCTTGAACGCTTAATACAATCTCTAGTTTCGCCTTCTAATTCCCTTAAAAATTTATTCACATCATTCTTGGTCTTCGGTGTTATTAATCTACCTTTTTCATCTAAAAATAGCCAGTCATGTAATAATCCAAATAAAATAGATTCTTGAACATATGGTTTGACCGGAATAATTCTGTCTTGAACAGATAATCTTAAATGTGCATTGTTCCTGATCCAAGCTCCTAATGAAGTACGAGTTGTTATTGGTAACATTTGGCGAGTTTTAGCTTGTAATACAATAGGTAGAACAATGAAAGCTAAAGGTAAAGGGAAACCTTCATCTTTAGTAATGTTATATCCTATAACAGATGATGTTAGGATGGCACAGCAAAAAGCAGGATTTAGCAAATTTGCTGCTTCACTTGACCTTTCATTCCACTTTTTCATGAATTCACCTAAACAAATAGCTTTTTCAATTTGGTTTCAAAATCAGGGTGCCATCCGACTAACCCTTTATCAGAAAGCATATGATATGAACCCTTACATATTGAAGGATGGGTCACGCCAGGCCTAATAGGTTCATTTACATGAGTTTCGATCCAATGATACAATGTTCTCGCACATTCTTTTTTCATTTCTTCAGCAGCTGTTTTACCTAGCTTTTCTTTCATCCTATCGAAACCAGTTTTCCACTCGTCGACTAAAATATCTTCATATTGATCTAATTCATCAGGAATAAACAGATCATCCGTAGCCCAACGGGTTCTATGTTCAAAAGCCCTGTAATAATGCTTAACTGCCAAAAAAATACGTTCATTACTTGATTCAATTATTTCAAGTTGCTGTACAAAATTTCTATCAGCATATGCGGATTTATTTACAGTAACATTAAGAATATCTCGGTCTATGGGTAAGTTATCATCTTTAAACTGTTCTCGAAGCATATCTATTTCTGTATCAATCTCCTTGCTTGGAATTGAGTCCTTGGTTTTTGTTAAATGTTCTAAAACTCTCGTAAACCACCATCCTTCAAGTCGATTAAACAAAGGTTCTAAATATTTTCTTTTTGTAGCATAACGGATCGTTTTCATCATTTCTGAACCTATATCAGAGATTAGTGGTGAAGAATCTACAATAAATACATTATTAAAAAGCATTTCTTTTTCATCATGGGGAATATTTTTAAAAGCTTGGTAAGCCTTTTGGTTAGTTACATTTGTTGATGTTGCGGCAGTATTGTTTAAACGTTTAATAGCCGTGGTTATGTCACGTTTCTTGATGTAATCTGCTGTGGAGCCATCGGAGACTTTTTCAGTAGTTATTAAAAAAAAGGTTGTATCAGAATTAAACTCCCCTGAAGAAATTCCTTCACACCATATTCTAATGGTCTTCCAAAGATCTGGAGAAGCATCATTAAGGTTTGCAGAGTCGTTTATACTGTGTTTAGTTTGTAATATCTCTTTTGAATCTCCTTGGTGGAAAACTACATCGTCTAGCGTTTCTATTGAAACGTTAAATTCTTCGTCATCCTTCATTTTCTTAAGGCTTTCCCACAATGCAAAACGGCATTGATATAAATATCCTTTAAATGAATCTCTAGCCGAAAAAGGTGATTTTTTGCTTTCCAAGTGATTCACAACCCATGTATGTCTGGTATATTTATATATAAAGGATTAAATCCTTATAAAATGGTTATAGAATTAATTCTAATATTTTTCTTGTGATATTATTTTAGCTAATATTAACATTCATTTATTTTATTAAATAGGGGATATAAATGAAACAAAATCAATTCCCAACTCTGTAGTTCTATTCTGGATAAGATCACGTCCTCCCATTGAAGTGTTTAGAACATCTCCTGATTGGACAAGACCTTGCTGATGTAAATCATCCCAAATTTTTCTTAAAAATGTCTTCGATGTTCTGGGGAAGGCTGTATTTAGAACCTCCATTATGCCCATTGTACTGAAATCTTTTCTAATTTCATTATCTGTGGCCCATTTGTTAGGATCATCCAATAACTCCATTAGTTGAAAATGCCAAACAGTGAAATTGTTAATTATTCCAAGAAACATTATAATTTCGTATTCATCATAATCGCCCATGATAGATTTTATCACGACATTGCGTAAATATTCTAATTTTTTAATTTGGTGATTTTTAACGGCAGCTGGCAAAATATGCAGTAAAGCTGTTATAAAAAGTTCATTATTTGACAAGTCATTTATTTTGGTGTTGTCAAGTTTTTCCAACGACTCGTTTAATAAACCAACAAACTTTTCGCACCGTTCCAAAATGCATGGTTCAATAATTCCAGAGACACTGATGATGTTTTTTGCTTTTTCTTCCATAATATACCTCCACAAAGATTTATTCATATGCATTCAAGGGGGTATAAAATAAACCCGTAATATTTTTCACAAATTTTCGAAAATACCATTATTGGAATCTTACTTCTTCTTGGAGAAATCCAAGAGCATCAAAACCATCAATGGGTCTGCGTCTCCCAGAAACAGGTACAACTTTTGCATTTAATTTATCACAAAAATATTCATTAACCTTTTCTTTTTGGGGCCCAGATAACCCTTTAATAGTTCCATAAATCGTTTTTTCATCTAAATTATCCTTAATATGTAACCTATCAAGATTTATTTGATTGTGAAGATTTAAACCTAAAAATACAATTAATTCGGATGAATTAATTAATTTCCTTGCCATTCCAAAACATTTCTTTTCGATTTTTTCGTGAATGATTTTAATTCCGGTTGATGATCTCTCCAATTCGGCTAATGTAGAAGGAATGTCACCGTATGCTCTGCCATAATCATTTTCCCAAGGTAAATCATCCATTTTTCCATGTACATGGATGATTTCAATGTTTTTCTTGATGAGTTCAGCACATTCTTCTGTTTCGTTTCCAAATGTGCTTTTTAAACTGTTCATTAAGGAGTGCTCTAAATGCCGATCATAATTAAAAGTCGCTCATATCCCCATATTAGTGCAAAGGTTTATGTGAGGTTAGTGCCATATTATAATGTATGAAATCCGAAAATTTAGTTCCAAAATTGTTTGTTCCAGATGAAGAAAAGGCCATGGATTTTTTACGACATGTGAGGTGGTCTAGTGGAGTTTATTGTCCGGTGTGCAAATCTTTTGAAGTTTATAATCGGGGTGTTCAGGGTAAATCACGGCGCTATTCTTGCAATAGTTGTGGATTGAATTTTAGTGACCTTACTGGAACGGTATTTGCCAATAAAAAGCTTCCTGTGGGTGAGATATTTTATATCATTATGAATTTGGATAAAAAAAGTGTTCAAAGGCTTTCAGATGAGTTAGGTCATAAGTGGGATAGTGTTTATCGTGTAGCGCATGAATTTAGAGAAAGTTTGATGGATAAATCCACGGATCCTGTTTTGAAGGGTGATGTGGAAATAGATGAGATGTATCAATCTGCAGGTGAAAAGGGTTTAAAAAAACTATCCAAGGACTAGAGGACTTAAATTAAGGGGAAGGGGAACTTGGAAAAAAGATAAACCGCCAATTATTACTGTAGTGGAAAGAGGAACGCGAAATACAATATTAATGGTAGAAAAGAATCTTTCTAAGGATTTAATTCGGGAAAAAATAGATAAGCATTGTAATGAACCTATAAGGTTATTTACTGATGATTATACTATATACTTTGGTTTAGAAGGCCATTCAAAGGTTAAAGAACATCACATAATCAAACATTCAGAAAAAGAATATGCTGATGGTGAAAATCACGTTAATAATTGTGAAAACAGACATTCGCTCTTAAGGCAATATTTAAGAATATTTAGAGGGGTTTCAAAGAAAAAACTGAATACTTATGTTAAATTCTTCCAATTTACTTTCAATAAAGGGGTAAATTGGTTTGGAAATGCAATCCAATTAATATTAAATAATTGCACTAATACCGGGAGATGAGCGTTAAAAGTTATAAAATTAACATTATTGTTTTGACAATATTCCTCTACGGAATGACAATGAGCTAATTCTGCATCGTGTAAATATTCAAACCAGTCCCAAGGGCCTTTTTCACTTTTTTCAGATTCTATAATTCCACATGTTATTGCTAATTTACCTATTGCACAAAAATTTTCTCTATTTTCAAGAAAAGCATCAACTGATGAACGTCTTGATTCGAGTAAATTAGTTTTAAATTCTGTTGATTCATCATATTTTTCTTGTAACAATATTGTTCGAAGTAAAAGATTGGGTAGCTCAATATTCACAGTTCTCTTATTCACATCAAGATTTTCAATGATTTGTTTCCTTAATTTTAATCCAGTGGGGTATCCATAAGGAACACTTGCCCCGGCCCCCAAAATAAAAACTGTCTTTTTTTCAATCAATATTCCTCCCCCGTCAAGCCCCCGTCAAGCAATCAATAGTTAATTTTATTTAACATAACCTAGGAATAACCATTAGATTTTAAAATAAACTCGTACATTTCTCTTACTAAATTTTGGGCATCTTCTGTTAAATCATCCCATTTAACAGTATGTTTCTTTGCTTTCTTTAAGAAAGTATTTTTATATCTAATAGTGCCAGAACTCGTTCCATATGATTTTATAACTTTCTTTTCTTCATCCATAATCATTTCTTCATCAATGAATTTCCCCAGTGGTTTGTTTTTATAATCTTCATAAGAAATATCAGTTTTTATATTTTCTAACCCTTTCTCATGTTCGCCAACGATTTCAAGAAGAATTTCCTCTGAAACCAAATTTTCAATTTCTCTGGAACCCAAAACATGCAATCGGTCACCTAAAAAAATTTTTAACTCTTCATGTCTCTCATTTTTTCCTTCATCTTTATCAACAATCAAAAAAAGTTTTCCACATAACCTTTCAACATTTAATGGCCTTTCCTCTTTATCCAAAAAAGACCAGTGAGTTATATTATTCCCCCCATACTCTACAAATGAGTAGTTATAATCTTCTTTAATGTCATGAACGACATGATCGTCAGGATTTTCTTTAATATAAATGTCCAAATAATGTCTTAAGTAGCCCACATCAGTTATTCCTTCAACCCAAATGGTACAATTTGACAGAAACACGGAAGAATTTCTAACTCCGAGTAATTCTAATGCGTTAGCATCTCCTTTAGATAAGTTTTCTATATTAAAAGTGGCTGTTTTATCTACTAATTCCTTTTTAAAAGCGTAAATTGAAATATCATCATAATCAATTGTTATGTCCAAAAAGTGATTAGAATGAGTAGTAAAGAAGAATTGGAAATTCTCGAACCTATCATCAAAAAATAAATCAAAAATTTTTCTTTGCAATCCGGGATGTAGTAAATGTTCAGGTTCTTCAATAAAAACTAAAACCTGTTCATTGTCTTTTATTTTTCCTTTATGAATAAATAGGGGCAGGGTTAAGATGATTATCGATTGAATTCCATCACCTAAATCGTATATTAATTTACCTTCTTCATCCCCTATTTTAACTTTAATAACATCTTTTTTATTGTATGACTTATTAGCTACAGGAGTGATCTTAACCTGTTCATTATCAAAAAAGTTAATGGACAAATATTCTTGAAATTCTTCTATTATTTCTTGTTTTTCATCAGATTCATTCAACATATAGTCATAAATGTCTTTGTAAGCATTAAGGCCTGTAGAAATTGTAAAATTATCATCTAAATTTCTTTCACGTTTTTCTAAATCAATAAAATAATCATATCTAGTCCGTATTTCATATCCATCAAATGGCTTGGCTTCAACTTCATTTTCACCACAATAACTCACAGGCCGGAGGCCCCTTATAATTGGGATATAAACGTTTTTAAATGGATAATATAGATTAAGACCATCAACTTTTTCTTTAATAAATTTCAAAATGTATTTGGCGTAGTTTAAGGTGTCATAGCTGTTTTGATCATTAACCCCATCTTTTTCATGATCAGCAATGCTTTTCTCACAATCATCAATTAATTCCCCCAAGTCTTTAATAGCATTATTGACTGCCAATTCTTGGTTTGTGGTTAAGAAATCGATTTTATCAAAGTTTTTTTGAAGATATATTCCTGCTACTAGTTGAAAATTGTCATCAATTGATTTATCTCTCAAGGTCTTTAATGCATTATTAATATTATCAATGGCAGTGTTATTTGGCTTAAAATTAAGTTCATTTATAAATAAGAATCTTAAAAACCGACTTTTCCCTTGATTATTTGATCCAACAAAAATATTCACTTTAGATAGATTTTTAATGGAATCAATCTTTCTGGTATCTATTTTTCCATTTTTTAACCTATATTCTTCTATAAATTTGTATGAAGGATCAGGCATCTCGATTTCATTAATTAAAAATCCCATAAAAAATAATACAATTTTATAATATTAAATTTTTACTATTATGTCCCATGAATCTTAACACTTGTAATTTAATCGTTCAACATTGTGATCAAAAGTTTATTAATTTAATCTGGTAACGACAACCAATTTTTTTCTGATAAGTTTTATATGAGGGTTCTTCTCTAGAAAATGCAACCCCTCAATTTTTTTGGCATTTGTATCCTTGCATGCATCTTCAATGAAAGATAACAAGTTTTATATGTTATAATCTAGTTATATACTAACTAGGTGAATGTAGAATCAAAGGTGAAGCCTAAACTGGTTATCTTTTTTTGATTACAAATGTTATGCATAAAGGATCTTCATATTTGTCCATTGAATCTCCACCATGATCTTCATATAATTCCATTCTTTCTTAACATAATTTACTGGTTTTCATGGATTGATAAAACTTACCTCAACAAAGGAATTTTTTCCCAAGTAACCCATAAGTTCTTTGAATAACAATCATTATTGGATAATCCCTGAATTTAGTAATTTTAAAGGAATTAATCTTTATTAAACATGATTTAATCCCACACGATCAACATTGATATATCTGAAAAGCTATATTGAATGATTTAGAAGCGTATGGGGGTGTTGATACTATTTTTTACAAGTCACGTGTTACTATAATAGTTGGATTTATATACTTCTTAAGCCTTTAAAAGATTGTCAGAAGATGAACATGACTTAATAATAGACCACTTAATATCTAAAAATCAAGTTATGAAATCGTGAAAATATTCAAATTTTAATTTTAATCCATGGTGTAAATTTCTGGAAAACCAGCTATAAAAAACCAATTTCTAATATAATTTAAATATATAGTTAAGAATGTAGATTTCTCAATATATTACTTATTCATTATCTTAAAAAAAAATCGCTTTCAAGTACTGGTAATAATAAAATAATAAAATATTATATTTAATTTGCTTTCTAAGAATCTTGGCAGTGAAATTCAAGCTTTAATAAAAAAATTAGCTTATTTCGGGCAAATAAAAAAATTTATACAAATTTAAGGGTGAAAGCATGGTAACGAACGTAAATACTTCAAACAGTAATAAAAAAGTTTTTAAACCTAATTACATGCTGGTGGAAGAGGCTCATGTGAAGAATTGGGAGGCTGAAATAGAGAAGGGTAAAGACCTGGAGAAGTACTGGGGTGAAAAGGCTGAACAATTTGAATGGTTCCAGAAATGGGATAAAGTCCTTGATGAAAGCCAGAAACCCTTCTACAAATGGTTTACCAATGGTAAAATAAATCTAGCTTACAACGCTGTGGACCGGTGGATACACACTGATAAAAGGAATCAAGTGGCCATACTCTACGCCAATGAAAGAGGTGATGAGAGGAAACTCACCTACTACGAACTCTACCGTGAAGTGAATAAAATGGCCAATGCCCTGAAAAATTTAGGTGTGGAGAAGGGTGACACAGTTTCCATGTACCTGCCCATGTGCCCGGAGTTGCTGGTTTCCATATTAGCCTGTAACAAAATTGGGGCCATTCACAGTGTGGTGTACTCTGGACTGAGTGTAGGTGCATTTGTGGATCGGATGAACGATGCCGAGGCCAAAGTCCTCATAACTGCCGATGGAACTTACCGGAGGGGAAAAATAATTGATCTCAAACGAATCGTGGATGAAGCCCTCCTTAAATGTCCCACCATAGAAACCACCATAGTGGTGAAACACACCGGCAACCCTATTAAAATCTCTGAATTAAGTGGTAAGGAAATATTCTACGAAAGACTCCTGGAAGGTGAGCTGGACGAATGTCCTGTTGAAGAAATGGACTCCGAAGATCCCCTGTTCATACTTTACACTTCTGGAAGCACAGGAAAACCCAAGGCAGTTCTGCACACCACTGCCGGGTATATGGTGGGAGTGGCCACCACCTTGAAAACCGTGTTTGACATCCATGATGGTGACTTATGGTGGTGTACCGGGGATATTGGCTGGATCACTGGCCATAGTTACCTCCTCTACGGTCCATTACTGCTGGGAACCACCACCCTGGTGTATGAGGGAGCACCGGACTATCCTGACCCGGGGATATGGTGGAAGATTGTGGAGAAATATGGGGTAACCAAGCTTTACACTTCACCAACTGCGGTAAGACACCTGATGAGGTATGGGAGTAAATATCCAACCTACTATAACCTTTCATCTCTGAAGATTCTGGGCAGTGTGGGTGAGCCAATGAATCCTGCAGCCTGGAGATGGTTATACAAAAACATTGGATATGAAAAGACCCCTATAATGGACACCTGGTGGCAGACTGAGACTGGAATGCACATGATATCGCCTTTACCCATTTCTCCACTTAAACCCGGGTCACCTACTCTTCCCCTGCCTGGTGTGGATATTGATGTGGTGGATGAAAAAGGGAAACCGGTGCCGGTTGGTGAAGACGGGTACCTGGTGATTAAAAGGCCATGGCCTGCCATGTTCAGAACCCTTTACCAGGATGAAGAACGATTTATTAATGTTTACTGGAAAGACCTGCCTGGTGGAGTTTACAGGGCGGGGGACATGGCTCGCAAAGATGAGGATGGTTATATCTGGATACAGGGTCGTTCCGATGATGTGCTGAAAATCGCCGGGCACCGGGTGGGAACCTCTGAGGTGGAAGCAGCATTTTCATCTCACCCTGCAGTGGCTGAAGCAGCAGTCATTGGTAAATCTGACCCCGTCAAGGGGCAGGTTATAAAAGCTTTTGTCATACTCAAAGAAGACTACCAGTTAACCACCGATGTTATTGAGGATCTCCAGAAACATGTACGCTACGAACTGGGACCAGTGGCTGTTCTGGGAGAAATAGCCCAAGTCGAAAAGCTACCCAAAACTAGGAGTGGTAAGATCATGCGCCGGGTGTTACGTGCCCAGGAAGAAGGGAGGGATTTAGGAGATTTATCTACCTTGGAGGAATAAATTCTTGAAAGTTGGATTTCAAAAAATTTGGAAAAACTAAAAAAATAATCTCCCAAATTTCAGAAAATGAATTAAGGGGAATGCTTAACATAATGGGGTAAATTAGCCTCATTATCCTTTTTTTCTACTTATTCTTTTGTAAGAATATGATGATGGTAAGTATAATAAATAACGATCAATTAACAGCTAAAAAAAGTGAAAATAATTAAAATAGAATAGAAAAATAAGATTATTTTAGGGGTCCATACAATCCAATAATTATAAGTCACGGAGTGCCTGTCAATTAACACTTATTTTTATATTTTCTTCAGATAGTGCTTTTTTATAAGCTTCTGCTTCGATTATAGTTTTTAACTTAGATAGTGAAATTTGTATTCCCTTGGATTCCAAGTTCAATGCTATTTTTTTAATGTCCTCATATTCTGCTTTCAAGGATATGATCTGTTCATCATCATTTTTTAGGTATTTAACCCGTACTTCTGCTTCAAACTGGTTCGTGTTTGTTTCAACTGTTACTTTCCTGGTAATTATTTCGAACGGGAGCATTATATGATCAGTGTGGAAGATTTTCATCCCTAGTGTTCCTAGTTCCAGTGCAAGGAATGCTGAAATGTCTTCTAATTTTTTTTCAGTTACTTCTACTAAAAAAATATATTCTACACGTCCTTTTTTGGTAATTCCGTTTAGGACGTGTATATTTTTAGCTCCTCTTTCCATGGTGCGTTCAATGACATAGGGCAAGCCTTCGGTGGGCAGATCGTCTACGGTAATCATCAGCAGCATTTTTTTACACCAGGAATTAAAGTTCAGACATTATTTTAATCGCCCGTTTACTAACCTCTTCAGCTCTTGGAACCCCTCCAGGTATTGCTGATGATATATATGCGCCTTCAACAGCTTTTCTTGCTATTTCCCGTGGTGTTAATTCACTGTTCATTGTTGCAGCAACAGCTGCTGGTACTATGATATTAATGATGGTGTGGCCACATAACTGTAGTTCCACAACTGGAACTGCTGCCAATGGAATTGCTTCGAGTATATCCATTTTTTTATTAACCACCGCATCTGGTATCACCTTTTGTGATAAACCATCAAAAACAATCTTTTCACCATCCACGGTAACTTCTACTGTTGTATCTGTGTCAAATCCACAGTACCTTTTAAGGAACGCATTGGGAGTTCTCCGGCCACAGCCCTGATAGCGGGTAATGTTTATCTTAATGTCTTTCCCCATCATTCCACTGAACAGGGCACTGCATGCTGTTTCCACATCGTTCAATTTTTCATCATCCAGCATGCGCACGATTTCATCCAGTTTTTTACCTTCTTTTAATTTGTCATAGGTAAATTTAGCTCTTTCTGACACGGCTTTGGTTAATCCCCCATCTGTGGCTAGTATCATTGCTTTAGTGACCGGACCTCTTTTAACTTGTTCGGCCTTTCGGGAAATGGTGTTGGTGGCTACTTTGGCTAGTTCTGGTTCAAGCCAGAAGTTTTCTTTAATCTCTTTTATCTTTTCTGCGGCTACTTCCAGGTCTCCACCACTACTTATAAGAACTTTCATTGCCAGTACTGCATCAGCAGTCATATGACCTAGTGGAGGTTGCAATGGACCACCAGAGAAACCGGCACCGATTGCCAGAGATTCTTCGAAGGCGGATAGCATTTCTTCAAAGGCCATCATCCCTATAACTGAGGGTCCTCCAATATCTTTAAGTATAACACCTAAATCTCCTACCAGATGTGCGGTGTCATATTCTTCCCCAGTTCCTCTAATATGGAGTTTTTCAGGAAGTCCTGCTGCTTCAACTGCACCCAAACCAGCTACGTAAGCACTGTTGTCTTTGAAAAGTTCCCCGTATTTTTCCCCAATTTCAGAGTCTGGATGGACTATTTCCAGTATGGCTGCAGCTCCAAATATGGCGGCGGTAATGGGGCTGGGTGGCATTCCTACATTGGCATAGGCTTTTAACATTCCTTTGGTCCCTGCGGCGGCACCGTTTCTGGCAAGTTCCGGGAAAGCTATGTCTTCTCCCAGTGCTCCATGGCCATACAATGGTCCACCCCCCACACCCATGGGGATGATGCTTCCATCTATCTTTGTGATTTTATTGTCAAAAATATCATCATAAACAGCCCTAACTGCTGCATATCCTGATATCCTGTTGTTTACTTTGGCGGTGGGTATGGCAATAACTCCGCAACGATCTACTCCGGCAATTATCCGGGCCATGGCCCCTAACTTTCGGTTCCCGGCAGGAACCCCTGCTTGGGCATTTGTCCCGGCAAAATAACATAAAGTAGCACTTATGAGGGCGGCGTTAGCAGGGTCAGCTCCAGCTAGTGCAGCTGAGTCTATTGCCTTTTTTAACACGTCATCTATTGGTAACTGTTGAACATTATGGTCAGTGAGTTTAATCTCGGTTCCTCTCTGAACATCTTCAGCGATTGAGTTAGCTGCACATATTGCAGCAATATTTAACATCCCATGTCCCTTGGTCAGAGCTTCAATCCGATCATTGGTCATCATATCCACATCGGAGGTTGAAGCCATAATAGCTGCTATTATCTCTTTTTCCATAGAATCACCGTATATTAATATTATGGGAAAGTTCTCATATATTTTCCGATAATAATGGGCCATAATAATTGATTTATAAAAATTATTATTTTGTGAATTTTTCTAATAAGACCTGGATGGACTAATTCTATTAACAGTAAAAAGAGTAGGGTGAGGAACTTTTTTTGGAGATCCCTCCTTTGCTTATAACTTATAACTTATCAGTTATAATTTATAAGGTCTAGGTATAACGTCCCCGTCCTTCTATTTCCTCAATTTTAGCAACTATCTCTTTGCAATCCCGGGCACATGAATATCCTTCAATTATGGAATCAAAACATTCCCGGCTGATATCATGGTGGATGCCGTTAATGGCCTTTTTAAAAACCAGCAAATCCACCCCCTTATCCTCAATTAGATCAGAAATCTTACCCAGACCAAAATCAATGAACACCACAGAATCCCCATCTTCACGGAGAATAATGTTGCTGGTGGTTAGATCACCATGTATTATACCACAGTCATGAAGCCGGGCCACATTTTCCCCAATAATCCTGGAGATAGACTTGATTGTGGATAAATCCATGGAATTTTCACCACTGAAAATCACCTTTACTTCGTTTCCTGCAACCTTCTCCATGGTGATAACACTTTCTTTTAGATCAACATCATAAACCAGGGGAGTCACCACCCCACAACGCTTAGCCTCTCCCAGGAGTTTAGCTTCATTTTTGGTTCTCTTCCTGCGGAGGTACGCATCAATCTCCCTGATCCGGTAACCCTTAACCACCCTCTTTTTTAGGAGAACTTCTTCATCCAGGTAATGACCACTGCAGATATTGGCTTCAGCACCCTTGGCCACCAGTTCCACGGGAAGTTCCAGTTTCCGGGCCGATTTTTCCATCCAGGGAACATCCACCTGGTCAGTTCGGTAACGCTGTATAACATGGGTGTCCGCCATGTTCAGATTTTTAGCGTGCCGGTACATTAACAAACCCAGCCAGGCGTTCATAGCCCCGTTATCCCCGCAGTACTTCATTTCCGGCATGAAAAAATCAGCATAGTGTTCCTGGGTCATGACTTCCAGCATCTCACGTAGGCGCTGGTTGGCGGCTACACCACCCACCAGGAGGACTTCTGATTTTTTAGAATGGGCCAGTGCCCGTTCAGTCACCTCTACCAGCATGGCAAATGTTGTTTCCTGCAAACTGTAACACACATCTTCCAGGGCAGCTCCAGATTCGTATTTACGAATGGCAGCAGTGAGTAACCCGGAGAAGGAAAGATCCATCCCCTTCACTGTGTAGGGTAATTTCAGATAGTTATCAGAGGCCAGTGCCAGTTCCTCCACCCTGGGGCCACCAGGGTGTCCCAGGCCCACTGTACGGGCGAACTGATCTAAACAGTTCCCAATGGCAATATCCAGTGTCTCTCCAAATATTTGGTAGCGGCCACTGTCAAAGGCAGTTACCTGGGTGTTACCCCCACTAACATAGAGTGTAAGGGGGTCCTGGCAGCCAGTGGTCAGTCTGCCAATTTCGATATGTCCTATGCAGTGATTCACACCCACAATAGGCACATCCAGAGACAAAGCCAGGCTTCTGGCAGCGGTGGCCACTGTTCGCAGGGCTGGACCTAGGCCTGGTCCGCGTGCAAAGGCTACCATATCCAGGTCTTCTGGCTTTAAATTTGCTTCTTCTAAGGATTTTTTTATGAGGGGGACCAAGTTTTCCGCATGGTGTTCGGCTGCTTCACGAGGGTGGATTCCTCCTTTATCTGGAAGAAGGGCCCGGCCCTGCAGAGCCAGGATATTACCTTCGGAATCTACTATTCCCACACCAGTTTTTTCTGCTGTTCCCTCTAAACCAATACATATCAATTATATCACACTCTAAAGCCCTAAAAATGAATTAATTGGAATGAATGCTTTAATTATTCATAATTATAATGAGTATAATCCAATTTAAATTAATTTCATAGGATTTATCCCACCATCCATTATCTCTTTTTCATCATTATTTAATTTTCATAAAAGTCTATGAATGCAAAGGGTATTCCCCTGGAAAATTTATTTTTATATAGAACTTCACCCAATTTTATAGTCAAACAAATTTTAACCAGTAAAATTAAAAATTAGTATTTTCTTAAATTATTTTTAAAAGAGGAATAGGTATGGATAAATCTATTAAAAGTTTCGGGTCACGAGATAAACTTCAAAAATTACAGAACAAGGATTCATTATTTTTATGTGTTATTGCCACCACTTTAACTTCACGCATTCCAGGGATAACTGGTGCAGGAGCATCACCTGAACTAACAGATTACACTCCAGCAGCTGATGTGGAATTAATACTCCACGGCAAACCTCAATGTCTTCCTGAAATCCCTCAAACAGTGGTGGGGGGAGAAGCAGCCCCGACTCCTGCAGTGATAACTAAAGCCGCACTTGAAATGGCAGGAATTCCTTTCCTGGTTGTGGATGCAGGTTCAGCCATCAAACCTTCCATTCCATACGTGAATATTAACCATAACCGGGGTGGCAATATTGAAACCGGGGCAGCTGTCCTTAATCCTATGGAAATATTTAATAAGGGAAAAATGCTGGGGAAAACCCTATCTAAACTCACTGATCACCTGATAATAGGTGAAAGCACCCCTGCCGGCACCACCACTGCACTGGGTGTTCTGGAAGCCCTGGGCTATGATGCCTGGGGGAAAGTCAGCGGGAGCACACCTGAAAATCCTCACACACTAAAACGCCAGACAGTGGAAAACGGCCTGAAAGCTGCGGGGTTAGCCAATGATCTTCCCCTGGATCCATTCCAGGCAGTGGGGGCAGTGGGGGATCCTATGATCCCGGCAGTAGCAGGAATCACAGCAGGAAGCACGGTACCGGTAACTTTAGCGGGGGGAACCCAGATGACCGCTGTATGTGCATTCTTAAAAGAAGCAGTGGAAGGTTTTAGTTTCGAGGATGTTTCCATAGCCACCACCATTTTCGTGGCCACTGATGAAACTGCAGATATCAACTATATTGCCCAACAGATTGCACCCATAAACATCTATGCAGTTGACCCTGGATTTGAAAAATCAGAAAACTTGGGACTTCAAAAGTACACCCAGGGAGTGGTGAAGGAAGGTGCTGGTGCTGGGGGGGCGATGCTAGCTGCCCAACTTCAAGGTATTTCTATTGATGATATCAGGGCTAAAACAGAGGACTTATGTAGAGAAATTTTCTAAATACATTTAAGTTGGAAAATATTGCCTATATTAAAATTATGTGGTTGAACTACATAAATTAACTGCGATATTATTCGAATCAGTTTTTGAAACAACCACCAGTGATCAAATGGTAAATGATGAAAAGAATAATGGGAACGATTACCAGTATATTAGGATATCCTACAATCTCACTAGCAAAACACCAGTCCACCCGGACCTTACCAAAATAACCATAACCCCCAAAACTCGGATTACACAGGGGGATGATTACAACACTTCAGTTATTACTGTGGAGAATCATTCCGGAACCCATGTGGATGCCCCCTCCCATTTTCTGAAAGATGGACGTCCCATTTATACCTACGGTCCTGATGAACTAATATTCAATAGTCTTCTGCTGCTGGATTTATCCAAAACAGCAGATGAACTCATTAATAAGGAAGATTTTCGCACGGCACTAGAACAGTTTGAAACAGACCAACTTGATTTTGATTGTATATTAATACGTACTGGGTTTGGGAAATACCGTGAAACTGACCCTGAAAAATATCTAACTAAAAATCCAGGAATTTCACCCGAAGCGGTATCTTATCTGAGAGGTAAACTCCCTAAACTGAGGTGTTTAGCTATTGATACGGTTTCTATGTCTCGTTACGGTAGAATGCGAGAGATGATTGAAGTTCACCAGACTGCTTTCCAGGAAAAGGCAGAGTTCGGCAAACCCCTCCTATTTGTTGAGGACTTGAATCTCCAATCCCTTCAATCCGGTATGATTCTGGAAGAAATTATGATCATCCCCTGGCAGGTGGAAGGAATTGACAGTGCCCCCTGCACCGTACTGGTGAAAATTAAATCAAATTAAATGGGGAAATGGGGTTCAAAATAAGGGGCTTTAAAATAAAGGGGTCAAAAAAATAAAGTGAGCTGTTTCCCCTATTTTTACACTACTTTTTTAGGGGATTATTTCCAGACCAAGGTTATAATTAGGGATAAAGCACCAATTATCCAACAGTAATAGGCGAATATTCGCAGGCTGTGCTTTTGAATGTATCCCATCATAAATTTAACTGCCAGGTAACTGAAGATTGCTGCTGACAAGAACCCTGCAATCATTACTTCCAGACCGGCATCAAAACCAGCAATATCTTTGGCCTGTACAAGTGCAGCTCCCAGTATGGCTGGAATTGACAGTAAAAAACTGTAACGTGCTGCTAATTTTCTTTCCAGGCCTGAAAATAACCCTGCGGCTATGGTGGACCCGGAACGGGATATCCCGGGTGCAATGGCAAATCCCTGGAAAAGACCGATAATGAGGGAATTGGTGAAACTAACCTCTTTAATCTCTTTACATTTAATCTCTTTTTCACGGTTTCTATCGGAAATCCATTCCGCACTCCATAAAATTACCCCGGTTATGAGGAGGAAGAAACTAACTGCTGCTATAGAACTGAAAAGGCTTTCAAACTCGCTTTTTAAGAGAATTCCCATCAGGCCGGCCGGGATGGTACCCACCAACACCAGCCAGGTCAGCCTCTTGAATGGGTCTTCTTTTATACCTTCTTTAAAGTTTCCATTGATAATATCAATTAAACTAGACATGAATGCCTTTATCATGGCTAGAATGTCTTTCCAGAAGTACCCTACCACTGCTACCAGTGTACCAACGTGCAAAAGGGTGTCAAATGCTAAACTGGACTGTGCACCAATTAGCTCAGGGACAAATACTAAGTGTGCTGAACTGCTGATGGGTAAGAATTCGGTTAATCCCTGGACTGCTCCCATGATTATAGCTTGAATGATATCCATAAATTATTTCTCCATTTTTTATAAATTGCTTTCATTTCTTGTTGTATAATTGTCTAAATTCATTGAAGGTATTAGTAAGCTGGGCC
Source organism: Methanobacterium subterraneum (assembly GCF_002813695.1). Classification (NCBI taxonomy): domain Archaea; kingdom Methanobacteriati; phylum Methanobacteriota; class Methanobacteria; order Methanobacteriales; family Methanobacteriaceae; genus Methanobacterium; species Methanobacterium subterraneum. Next base: position 1,982,862 of record NZ_CP017768.1, read on the forward strand.
TATACTTAAAACTGCTCTTATAAGTTTTAATTTATAAGTTCTAAGTTATAACTTATAATAAGGGTATCCTGATTAACAATATTACTTCAAGCATAATTTTCTTATTCCAATCAAGTATCTGTGTAACTTTAAAATAAGCTTTTTCCCATATTTAATATTATTTTCCTGTTAATTACACCCAAATTCACCATAGATTATAGGTTATTTTCCAAATATCAGTGAAATTTATAATCCAGTAAAAATGGGAAAGGAGAAATTTTTAAAAAGATTCCCTAAAAATTGTTGATTAAATGAAAGTTAGCCAACCATACCTATCGTCAGCATCACCCTCTAAAATTGCAAAGAAACGTTCCTGTAATTGTTTGGTTAATTCACCCCGTTTTCCATCACCAACAGTTATATGGTCAACCGATCGTATGGGGGTAATTTCTGCTGCGGTACCTGTTAAAAAGAGTTCATCAGCAATGTAAAGCATCTCTCGAGGTATTTCTTCTTCTTTAACTTCCAGATCCATTTCCTGTGCCAGGGTGATCACGGAATTTCTGGTGATACCATCCAGTAATGAGGAAGCACGTGGAGGGGTGTGCAGGACTCCATCCTTTACAATGAAGATGTTTTCGCCACTACCTTCACTGACCATTCCATGGTAGTCCAGCATAATAGCCTCGTCATACCCACTGGCTACTGCTTCCATTTTAGCCAACTGGCTGTTCATGTAGTTAGACCCTGCTTTTGCCATGTTGGGCATGGTATTAGGGGCCATACGGCGCCAGGTGGAAACACCAACATCCACCCCGTTTTCAAGGGCCTCTTCTCCAAGGTACTTTCCCCAGGCCCAAACCGCGATAATGGACTCAACTGGACAGTTCAGGGGATAAACTCCCAGCTCGGCATAACCTCTGAAGATAGCGGGACGTATGTAGCAGGCATCAAGTTGGTTAATCTTTATAGTATCCAGGATTGCTTGACCAAAGTCTTCCTGGGAGTAAGGAATTCCCATCCTGTAGATTTTGGCGGAATTGTAGAGGCGTTTCACGTGTTCTGCCAACCGGAACACTGCCGGACCTTTTTTGGTGTTATAGCACCGTATTCCTTCAAAAACACTTGATCCGTAGTGCACTACGTGTGATAATGCGTGAACATTTGCTTCCTTCCAATCAACGAACTCTCCATTGAACCATATTTTTCCTGACTCGTCAAAGGCCATATTATATCCCTCAAAATTAAATAATGATCTTATCCAGAATCTATTGGTTATACTAGTATAAATTGTATTTGCAGTGATAACAGTAATACCAATCATTATAACCCGGCATCTAACCCTCATCCTGAAAATGTTTTATTTGTTTTCACTAACCAAACATAGAATTAATCATTTTTTTTGAATATTACTTGCATTCTTGGAAAACTTTATATAACTTCCCTACCAAACCATGGAAGTACCTAGTATGGGCCGGTGGTCTAGGGGTATGATACCTCGCTTACAACGAGGTGATCAGGAGTTCGAATCTCCTCCGGCCCATTTCAAACCTTTTATTAAATCATTGATTGTTATTTTAGTGTTTAATAGGCATGAAATTCTATTTACAGTCCTATATCCATTCGGGCCGGTGGTCTAGGGGTATGATACCTCGCTCACACCGAGGTGATCAGGAGTTCGAATCTCCTCCGGCCCATTCGATTCCATTTTCTAAACTATTTTTGAAATTCCCCTGTCCACTGATTAGATGGAAGCAATGGATGATAAAAATGGGAAAAACAAGTTCAAAATTTCTAATTCTAATCAATCCTTCACTGTATTTTCAACGCGCCCTGGTTTCCAGTGTTTAACCATTGCATGACATCACTAAATTTTAAGAATAGTATCTTTTTTCCATAATCCATAATGGCGTTAGCTTTTTGAAAGTTTAGAATTCTTAAGGGGTCAGTAAAAAAAACAAGATCTCAATGATGATGGAGTTACATGGAACGTAAGAATGGGAATATTTTAGGGCTATTAAAACGTAAAAGGGAATATAAAGTATGGTTAAAAAAAAGGGTGTTAAAGGGCGATGATCATGATAACGTAGATCAGGAGGGAAACAAAGAACACAATGGTTCCCTTACTGAGAGTAGTAGTCACATCACGTTCAATAGCCATCACCAGCCCGTAGGATAGCACTGCGGAAATTAATATTTTGGCAATTCCTAAAATAGCAGTATTCGTGTATCCCATGCTAATGAAATAAGTTATAATGGATGAAAGTGCGAATACAATGATTATCAATGATATGGTGTTGGTTAAGAGGGGTTTAAGTCCAGGGCCTTCAGGCATGGAAAATGATCTTGATTTAGTGGCCCGATCCAAACTTCCCTTCCCTCTGCTGAAGAACCCGGTTGATGAGGATGTAGTTTTGGGAAATGAAGAAGCTGTTTCTGATGAAGGAGTGTATTCGGCAACCTCGGGAGGTGTTCCTTCTCCTTCTTCATCATCGTATATTTGTACGCCACTGTATTCTTCCTGCTTGGCGGAAAATTTCTTAGCCAGTGTCACTAGGCCGTCTTTATCAATAATTTTGATATTCCTACGGTCAGCGTAGTTCACCGCACTTTTGGTGAAGTAAGAGGTGGTAACTATCACGATCTTGGAGGCTTTAAGGGTTTTTCCCACCATTTCCATTTCCTTTAAAACATCAAGACCTACTTCCCAGCGGTCATCATAGTTTTTACAGGCTACAACCACCCCAATATCTCCGAGGATGGTGGGTAGAACGCCGTAGATGTCAATGATGTGTCGGGAAGTCTGGAAGTTACGGTAGACCTTGAAGCCTGATTCTTCCATTACCCTTGCCATGAATTTGACTAATCTGTTTTTATCCAATTCCCCCACCTTCAAACAGTGATGATATAACATCACCTCATAATTTCTTTATTCACTAGATGATAATATTTGTTTTCTATTTCTTTATACTTAAAACTGTTCCTCTCACCAACTGGTTTCCTCACGCAAACTATTTAGATGTTGAGGTATAAATCTGCCTCTATGACCATTCTCATCACTAATGACGATGGAGTTAACTCCTCAGGCATCATCGCTGCTAAAAAAGCAGCAGAAAAACTGGGAGAAACTCTGGTTGTTGCGCCTGCAACCCAGCAAAGTGGAATAGGCCATGCCCTTACTCTTTTTGAGCCCATAAGGGTTACCAACACCCATATGCTTGATGGTGGGGAAGCTTACATGGTTTCAGGAACACCCACCGACGCGTTAATCATTGGAATCTTCCAAATAGCTGATCAAAAACCGGATTTAGTTATTTCCGGAATTAACATCGGTGAAAACCTTGGAAAATCAGAGTTAACTACCTCGGGAACCATCGGGGCTGCTATGGAGGCAGCAGTCCACGGTATCCCTGCACTTTCAGTTTCTCTGCAGGTTACCCGTGGAGATATCAAATTTCATGATGGACATGTGGATATTGACTTTTCCCATGCACAGAAAATGACAGAGAGGGTGGCACGGATGATTCTGAAAAATGGGTTACCAGATGGAGTTGATTTTTTAAACCTGAACATTCCATCACATCCTGATAGTGACTGCTTAAAGTTAACCCGTTTAGGAGAGAGGATGTATCGGGTGCATATCAAGGAGCGCCTGGACCCCCGGGGAAGACCTTACTACTGGATTGATGGTGATTCTGTGGAAGATGATGAGGTGGGTACCGATGTCCATACTCTCAAACGTGAAAACTGTGCCACCGTAACTCCCATTTCACTGGATGCCACTGCTTCTTTGGAAAATATGATAGATTGGCTGGATTAAATTATTATTTCACCTTTTTATGGGGATATTAAAAAGGCTATTATTTATCCTCCCCCCAAAATATATCTCCCAGAAAATTCAATATTAGATACAGGTCACAATTAGATACAGGTCACGTCTAATTGTTGATTAAATGGATAATTACCCAAGTTAACACCTTATTTTTTTTTAAATTATTTTTGTCCGTGGTAGGTGATCAGATGGAAGCAAAGGACTGCAGAAACAGGATAATAGAGATTGGTTCTACTGTTCGCTATATTGGAACTTGTTCTATGGGAAGGGCTGATGAAATACATGTCCGAAAGTGTGAAACATGGATTAAACTAAACTCCACTGGTCTTTTATACCGATCAGACTTCCTTGAACTTGTTGACCAGTTGCCTTTAAAGGAAAAAAGAGTGGAAAAAAATCTTAAAGAAAAGATTTTGCAGTCTAGAGGGTTAAAAAAAGCTGTAATCACCCAAATATCTGATCATACTGATGGTCCGGGTTACGGTGGAGGTTAATACCACGCTGGATTGGTTAATAAAAGATTGATTAATTCAATCCCTGATTTTCTACAGTAGACAAAATTGTTATTTCGAATCTTGATATTTATCCTCTGTTTACCATAATTATTCTACAGTAGACCATGATTTAGGATATCTCCCACAACATAGTTTCTACAGTAGAAATATAGATTACCTATTTTGAATAGTTTAAAATTCTTTTTAAGTTAAAAAAACGTGATTTTGTAATATAAATCTATAATAATCAAATTTAGTTAAAAATAGGTTGTTAAAAAACTTTAATTCCAAGTATGTCCTGAGCACCTTCGAAAACAGCCTGGGCAATCTGGGCACTTCCAACTGAACCCGAGGTAGGGGGTAGCATTACCACTTCTCCAATGTTTTCCACCGTATCCTTAAGGGTACCGTAAAAATCAAAGGGTTCCTGCATGGCTCCCACCGAACCAGTGAGCACCACACCTTCCATTTCTTCACCGGCAATACCAGCTAGTCCATATATCTCCATGGCAATGGTCATGAGCATGGTTTCCAGGGCCAGTTCCGCCTTAGGGTCTCCCTCCTGGTACCTTTCTAGCAGAACATCCTTGGCATGGGCTACCCTTTCATCTATCCCTGCCACTTTAACTGCCCCTGCACGGGAAAAACACTGGTTGGCAGTGCGTAATCCCTCATCAACATCACGTATCATTTTCAAATCCAGGGGGCCGTGCACAATACCCATTGAACCAAGACAGGCATCCACCGCACCCCGAATATCTCCATTTTCCAGGAGAAGACTAACCGTGTTGGAGCTAATATCTGAAACAATGAAATTATCATAACCAGTTTCCCGATGGGCGTTGTAGCATATGCTTACCTTCTCGGCACTGGCATGATGAGAATAGGCTGCCCGGAAAAGAGGATCCATACAAGGGGTACCCTGGTGCAGTCCAGGTATTAAGACGGTGGGAATTCCGGATTGTTCAATTTCCTCATAAACAGCAGTTCCTCCCCCAGTAACCTTTCCAGCTCCTTCAATGGAAAGAATTCCCCTATTTTTAACCTTTTCCAGGGGGGTTATTTCACTGATACCATCACCCATGGCATAGGTAATGGCCATTAGTTGAATGGAATCTAAGTCAACCACTTTTGAAAGCTCTTCCATAGCTAGAACTTCACCAGAAGAGAGTTCATCCCGACCTATCTTGAGGTGCTGGGGTTGTTGGTGTAACACTGTAAAAGAAACACCGGTGGTGCCGTGATCCATTCCTACAAATACCATTTAGTTCACCTGGGGAGAATTGTGTAATTGTGAATCTGAGATTAGTATTTAAGATTTTTCCTTAATAAAAAAAATATGGGGATGGAAAGTTTATTTTTCCAGTCCGCAAAGTTTCCTTAGTTTTTTGCCCTGTTTTTCAATTTCCAGTTCGCTTTCAATGGCACGCATCCGGTTGAGTTGCGGGCGGCCGGACTGGTTTTCAAGGGCCCATTCTTTGGCAAACTTACCGGTTTGGATCTCTTCTAGGATCTTTTTCATTTCCTTCCGAGATTCATCAGTTATAACCCGGTCACGACGGGTTAGTCCACCAAATTCAGCGGTGTTACTGACGTCGTTCCACATACCAGCAAATCCTTTCTGGTAGATGAGGTCAACGATGAGTTTGAGTTCGTGGCAGGTTTCAAAGTAGGCCACTTCTGGCTGGTAACCAGCTTCCACCAGGGTCTCGAATCCTGCTTTTATGAGTTCGGTGGCTCCTCCGCAGAGAACTACCTGTTCACCAAAGAGGTCAGTTTCAGTTTCTTCCTTGAATGTGGTTTCCAGTACTCCGGCACGGGTAAGACCGCTTCCCTGCCCCATAGCCAGGGCAACCTGAAGTGCATCGCCAGTGTAATCCTGTTCAACTGCCACCAGGCCCGGAACTCCGAAGCCATCTAAATATTGCTGGCGCACTGTGGATCCGGGTCCTTTAGGGGCGATCATGGTAACGTTAACTTTTTTCGGCGGGTTTATGTACTGGAAGTGAATGTTGTATCCGTGGGAGAAACTTAGAGTATTCCCTTCTTTTAAACCATCTTTAATTGATTTTTCATAAACCTGAGCCTGTATTTCATCAGGGATCAACACATGGATAACATCAGCCTCTTTACTGGCTTCTTCCACAGTCATAACTGGCATGTCATGGGATATTGCAGTTTCCCAGGAGTCTCCATCTTTTCTCAGTCCAACAATAACATCCAATCCACTGTCGGCCATATTTCGGGATTGGGCCATTCCCTGACTCCCGTAACCTATAACCGCAACGGTTTTATCCTTAAGCACATCCATATTCACGTCTTTCTCATAATAAATCTTCATGGGGTCACCTCTTTTAAAATGGAAAAGAAATACCACGAATGGTATGTAAGAAATTTTTTTTCTTAGTTCAAAGTTCAATTTTATATGTCTAATATTGATGGAGTTTGATTAATAAAGTTTGCCCTGAGTTAAATTGGGGAATTATAATATCTTTTCAAGGTTAAAACCGCTTTATTTCAAATATAATTTATTTTAAGCAGTTTAATCAATGAAAATACTAAGAAAAAATATGAAGGGGTTTTAAGGAAATCCCTAGATGGTCTTTGAACCCCGGGATATGGCAGTTGGGCCTGTTCTGGAGATTTCTTTAATACCAAAACCTCTTAAAAGATCTATAAGGGCGTCAATTTTTTCGGGGGTTCCGGTAATTTCCAGGGTAAGATTTTCTGGTCCGGCATCAACGATTCTGCCCCGGAAAATGTTGGCGTACTGAATGATCTCTGAACGGGATCTTTCTGAGGTGGCATGGGTCTTTATTAGACACAGTTCCCGGATTACAGTTCCCTCAGGATCCAGATCCCGAACTTTAACTACCTCGATGATCTTGTTCAGCTGTTTGGTGATCTGCTCCAGAACTTTCTCATCACCCCTGGAGATGATGGTCATACGGGCCAATCCATCCTGTTCTGAGGGACCAACGGTGATACTGTCTATGTTAAAACCTCTGCGGGTGAAAAGGCCAGCCACGCGTTGCAGGACACCGGGGCGGTGCATTACTATGGCACTGATTATATGGCTTCTCTGTTTATCCATTTTTAATCCCCTCCAGTTTCCTTGGCAGAATGCTGGTAGGTTATCTCTCCTGGATTTTCCCTTTCAACCTTGTACTCCCCCACGATCTCAGTGAGACCACATCCTGGGGGCACCATTGGTAAGATTTCATTGGGATCGATCATCACATCAATGAGAGTTGGTTCACCAGAATTCAAAGCATCTTTGAGTGTTTCTTTCATCTCACCCGGGCGTTCAACCCGGTAAGCGTTCACTCCGAAAGCTTCGGCCAGTTTAACAAAATCGGGCATGGCTTTAAGTTTGGTCTGGGATATGCGTTCATCGTAGAATAGTTTCTGCCATTGGAACACCATTCCTAGGTAACGGTTATCCAGTACACAGACCACCACCGGGATGTCGTACTCTTTAACCGTGGCCAGGTCCTGGCAAACCATTAAAAAGCCCCCGTCCCCACACACTGCAACCACATCATTGTCCGGCATGGCAACTTTGGCACCCATGGCTGAGGGAAAACCGAATCCCATGGTTCCCAGGCCTCCAGAGGATATGAATTTCCTAGGATTTCTGGAAGTGAAATAATGGGCCATCCACATCTGGTTCTGCCCAACATCAGTGGTAACTATGGTGTCATCAGTAACCGCTTCTGAAATCTCTTTTATAACCTGTTGGGGCTTCAGCGGGATGTCGTCAAATGAAAGACGGGGCATGCAACTGGTCCGGAAGGATTTAACATAATCAGCCCAGTCATGATTGTTAACTGACTTGGTCTGGGATATGATCCTGATCAGGTGTGATAGGATGATCTTGGCATCTCCAACAATGGGCACGTTCACTGTTATATTCTTACCAATCTCGGCGGGATCAACGTCGATATGTATTATTTTAGCGTTAGGTGCGAATTTATTCACGTCGCCAGTAGTACGGTCAGAAAACCGGCATCCTACTGCTATCAGGCAGTCACACTCGTCCACCATCATGTTGGAGGACATACGGCCGTGCATTCCCAGCATTCCCAGTGATAGGGGATGGTCTTCGGGGAAGCATCCTTTACCCATTAAACTGGTGGTTACGGGTGCGCCAATTATTTCTGATAGGTGTTGCAGTTCATCTGAAGAATTGGAGTGGATCACACCTCCTCCGGCAAGTATAACTGGCTTTTTAGACGTTAATATCAGTTCAGCTGCCTTTTTAACCTGCAGGGGGTGTCCTTTTTTGGTGGGTTTGTAACCTGGTAGGTCAATGGTTATGTTTTCTGGATAATCCAGCTCTCCTTCCTGGACATCTTTAGGTAGATCAACTACCACCGGCCCGGGTCTCCCAGTTCTGGCTATGTAAAATGATGATCGTATCATCTGAGGTATTTCTGAGGGGTCCATGGCCTGATAACTGTGTTTGCTAATGGGCATGGTCATACCTATGGTGTCTACTTCCTGAAAGGCATCGTTACCTATCAGGGAAGTACCTACCTGTCCTGCCAAAGCCACGATAGGAGCGGAGTCCATGTAAGCTGTGGCAATACCGGTCACCAGATTGGTGGCTCCAGGACCGGAAGTGCCTATGCAGACACCTACTTTGCCGGAAGCCCGAGCATAACCATCTGCTGCGTGGGCTGCGCACTGTTCGTGCCTTACCAGTATGTGTTTGAGGTCTGAATCGTAGATTACATCGTACAGGGGGAGTAAGACTCCTCCAGGATATCCGAAGACTACGTCCACTCCCTCATCGGTTAGTGACTTGATTATGGCTTGACTGCCCTTCATATTTGACACCTAATTGTGTTTTCTTGAAATAATTTCTATTCTTAAAAAAATCTCCCTATTATTATATGCCGATTTAGTTTTCATGTTATATGTATTTGTATGTATAATAACAATTGCAATCTGTAGATTGGAATCATTGTAATCTTAACTGGTAAATACCTGGACTCCTTTACAATCATATAATGGCTAGTTTAACTTTAAAAAAGAAACCAAGAATTATATTTGTGTGAAATTAAAGATGTTTACATTAAGAAAAGTGGAGGGTTAGTATGAAAATTCTGGTGGTAGGAACTGGAGCAAGAGAACACGCAATTTGTCAGGCATTACATGGAGAAGCTGACATTTATTCAATAATGAGCAACCAAAACCCGGGCATAGCCCGCATTTCCCAATTCAAGATTGGTAGTGAAATGGATATTGAAGGGGTGAAAAAACACGCCCTGGACCTGAAAGTGGATATGGCTATTATTGGACCGGAAGCACCTCTGGAACACGGTATTGTGGACACACTACAGGAAGCAGGAATTCCCTGCGTGGGACCCACTCAGCAGGCTGCCAGAATCGAAACAGACAAAGCATTCATGCGGGATCTGTTTACAAAACATAACATCTCAGGTTCCATTGCCTATGGAGCCTTTAACACAGTAGAGGATGCTGGCGAGTTCATTGACGATTTTGCTCAAGATGTGGTAGTAAAACCAGTGGGTTTAACCGGTGGAAAAGGGGTTAAAATAGTAGGTGAACACCTTAAAGACTCTGAAGATGCTAAAAGTTATGTCAAAGAGATTATTGATAATAAAATAGGCGGTCATGCCAGTGTAGTCCTAGAAGAACGCCTAATCGGTGAGGAATTCACAGTACAGGCTCTGGTTGATGGAGATCATCTGGTACCCATGCCGGCAGCTCAGGATCATCCCCATGCCTACGAAGGTGATCAGGGCCCTATAACTGGGGGAATGGGTTCATACTCTGATAAAAACGGACTTTTACCTTTCCTTGAATCCAAAGACTATGATGCTGCGGTTAAGGTAATGGAAGAAACTATCAGAGCTGTTAAAAAAGAGGTTGGTCCGTATAAAGGTGTTCTTTATGGTCAGTTCATGCTCTGCCGTGATGGTCCTAAATTAGTGGAATATAACGCCCGATTCGGAGACCCAGAAGCTATGAATGTCTTACCTCTACTGGAAACCAGTATGGTGGATTTATGCCAGGGAGTGGTGGATGGAAACCTTAAAAAAGCCCAGTTCAAACCCCAAGCAACGGTCTGTAAATATTTGGTCCCAAATGGTTATCCTGAAAGTGGAAAAGCAGGCCAACCCATCCAGGTGGATGAGGAAAAGATAAAAGCCGAAGGTGGAATGGTGTTCTATGCAGCGGTAAATCAGCAAAATGGTAAAGTGTTAACTACCGGTTCCCGGGCATTGGGTCTGGTCACCACTGCTGATAGTATTCAAGACGCCGAAGAACGATGTGAAAGAGCCACCCAGTACGTAAAGGGTGACTTGTATCATCGTAGTGATGTTGGAACCGAAGAACTTATCTCTAAGCGTATTCAGCATATGAAGGAAATCCGTGGCTGATATAAATAAATAGGTGATTTAAATGACCCGCTCCAGGAAATATCTTAATAATCTGCCAAATGCCCAGAAGATTAAGGATCTTGCCAGTGATATACTGGATCATGAACTGAAACTGGATCGGATCCTCCAGGATCATACAGAGTTAAAAAATGAGATTATGGCATTACAAACTCAGGTTTTATCCTTTGATAATGATGGATCTTCACAAGGGCTGGAATACACACAGATAAAGTTGAATGAGTTATCTAAAGTTCTTATTTTGCAGGATAGTGAAATCGCCGAGTTAAAAAAAAATATTCACAATTTACAGTCTCTTGTGGATGATGAAATACGGGATGGCTTATTTCAACTTTTTCATCAGGCAAAATCAGACCTTGATGAAGCGAAAAAGGACATTATCAAACATCAAAAAATGGTGGAAGACTCCCAACATAGGCTTATGAATAGTTCAGCAAAAGAATCCCAAGAGAACCATGATGAATGGATTAGAAATGTGGGTAAAGTCATTAAGGATGAAGAAAGGGTTAAAGAAAGTGAAAAACAGCTTGAAGCTATTAATAGAGTTTATAGGCTTGAATTCAGTGAAAATACCACTTAATATATTATAATTCTTTTCATAAACTTTAAGTAAAAGTATCGGTAGATATTACAACTTAAAAAGAATTAGAATTTCAATACTCTGAGGCAATAAACTATATTTGCATTGATTTATTTCATTCAAAAAAGGAAATTAGGGATGAGGCTATGAAATACCTTTTATCTGCGTTAGACGCGCAAGACCATCTGGAGAATATACTGGAAGTAGCTGGAAAGTTTAAAAAAGGACAGGGTCCTGAAAAACCATTAAAAGGCAAATCTCTGGCAATGGTTTTTGAGAAAGCCTCTACAAGAACTAGAATATCCTTTGAAGTGGGTATGTACCAGTTGGGCGGACATCCACTTTACTTATCAGCTTCTGATCTCCAATTAGGGAGGGGAGAGATCATACCGGACACTGCCCGCGCCATGAGTCGCTATGTTGATGGTATAATGATCAGGGCACGTGAACATCAAGATGTCCTTGAATTTGCCAGATATGCAGATATACCGGTTATTAATGGTTTAACAAACATTGAACACCCTTGTCAGGCATTCACTGACATTTTTACCATTCAAGAGCGTAAAAACACCCTGGACCTTCAGATGACATTCATGGGTGATGGGAACAATGTCTGTAATTCCCTATTACTGGCCACTGCAATGGTAGGAATGGATTTCACGGTAGCCTGCCCTGAGGGTTATGAACCGGATCAACTTATTTTAAAAGAAGCCCAAAAAATTGCCCAAAAATCAGGTTCAGTTATCCAAGTAACCAGTGATGTTGCTGAAGCAGTTAAATGTGCTGATGTGCTTTACACTGATGTTTGGGTTAGTATGGGTGATGAAGAAGAGGAAACCAGGAGAATATCTGACATGCAGGATTACCAGGTTAACCAGGACATCCTGAACCAGGCTAATAAGAACGCAATGGTCTTACACTGCCTCCCTGCAATCAGGGGACAGGAAATAACTGAGGAAGTTTTAAACGGACCTCAGTCTGCAGTGTGGGATCAAGCTGAAAACAGACTCCATGTTCAGAAGGCCATTCTCTACCTTTTACTTAAGAGCTAATTTTTAGGGTTAGAATCAGTCATTTGTTGACAAATTTTAGGATTTAAAAATTAGATTCAATTAAACTAAAAAGAAATAAATAAAGGGTTTATAGTTCCAAACTGTTTGAATGGTAACTTATAAACTCTTCTATGGCCTGATCCAGATCTAAAAATTTCATTTCTGTTTTTTTATTCAGAATTATGAAGTACAGGAAGCTCAAGATCATAAAGGCCAGAACATTGTGGTCTATTTTCGTTTCAAGTAAAATTTTGTCCAGATAATTGGCTAAATGCGATACGAAAATTTTTGAAACAGAATCTGGGATTTTTTCTCTTTCATAAATAATTATGTTTACGTATTCAAAGTTTTTATCAACCAAATCTACCAGATTGAGTATTAAAGTTCTAAATTGGGTTTTAGGATCATTTTCCCCATCATCCAGGACCATTAGGGAATCAACATCTTCCATTATCTTATGCTTATTTTCGCTTAAAACTCTATTAAACAGATTTTCTTTAGTTTCGAATTTTCTGAATAATGTCATTTCAGTGAAACCTGATTTTTCAGCAATTATCCGAGTTCTAGCACCGTTATATCCTTTTTCTGAGAAAACTTTTAGGGCAGCGTCTAATATTTTTTGTTCAGTATCCGCAGACATTAAATAACATCCCTTAAAACATTTTTTTTAGTTATTGAATCAATTTTTTCAGTTATATTGAGTTAAGATTTAATAATCAAATTAATCTCTTAATATAAAGTTCCATATTTTTTAATCTAAAGTTCCAGAACCTACATTGATACTGGGGATTCTATTCCCAGTAGATCAAGGCAATTTCTAATGGTTATCCTGGACTTATCTACTAAGAGAAGTCTTAAAACTTCTTTTTCTGATCCAATAACTGGAACAGATTTGTAGAACTTGTTGAAGGCACCTGCCACTTCAAGTGCGTACTGGGCCACGGAATGAACCCTCATGTCCTGGGCGGAGGCCGTGACTATACTACTGAATCTGGCCAGAGTTTTCAAGAGGTCAACTTCAAGTGTATCCAGATCCTGGAAGTTCAAAGCATCCACATCTACTTCAACTGGGGTGAATCCGTTAGCTTTTCCAAGTAATTTACATGCCCGTGCATGAGCATACTGAATAGATGCACAACCTCTCTCAAAACTTAATGCTTCATCCCATTTAAATACAATGTGCTTTTCAGGGGATAGTCGCGCGATATAATAGCGGATAGCACCCACTCCAATGATTTTAGCAATATTTTCTTTTTCATCTTCACTTAATTCTGGTCTTCGCTTATCCAGTTCAGCCCGTGCCCTTTGGGTGGCTTCATCAATCAGTTCATCAACGCTAATGAACACTCCTCTCCGGGTGGACATGGATCCTTCCGGCAGGGTGATGAATTCATAGAAAACAACCTCAGGACTTTTACCTCCCAATAGTCCCAGGGCAACTTTCAACTGGTCAATGGCCAGTTTATGATCCGAACCCAGAACATCCACCACAATATCTGAATTTTCCGATTTTTCCAAGTGGTAAGCCAGATCTCTGGTGGTGTAAAGGGAAGTTCCATCGGAACGGGTTAAAATGAGTTCTTTTTCAATTCCGTAATCGGTTAAATCCAGGTAGAGCACCTCATTTTTTGAAGTGTAGTCTTCCAATTTATTCAATATCTTCATTAGGGAACCATCCCTGACAAATTTACTTTCCCAGATGAATGCATCGTGGGTGATGTTCATACGTCGGGAAGTATTTTCCACTCCCTCCAGACACTTACTCACCACTTCTTTAAACATGGATTCCAGTTCAGGGGGGTTTTCTTCTTCATATATTTTTAATATGGTGTCTATCTGTTGCTTGATTTCTGGATTAGTTTTTAATTCCTGGTTAACCTCAAAGTAAAGCTTTCCAATTTCAACATCACCTTTTCCATTTGGATCCATCTGGTAATCCAGGTTTTGGAGTCCCCACACGATCATGGCAATCTGTCTTCCCATATCGTTAACATAGTACTGGGTTTCCACCTGGAAACCGGCTGCCCGTAAAACCCGGGCCAGTGAATCTCCTATAATGGCATTTCTGACATGTCCAATATGCAGAGGTCCGTTGGGATTGGCTGAGGTGTGTTCCAGGATTACTTTTTCATCCCTATTTTCCAGTGAACCATAATCTTCCTGTACGGATTCAGTAACCATTCTGGAAAAGATTTCAGTGTCAAAGAAAAAGTTAACATAGGGGCCTTTGGATTCCACTCCTTTAAAAGGTGAAATGAGTTCAATTTTTTCTACCAGTGTCTGTGAAATCTCCACTGGAGATCTTTTCAGGATTGGTGCAAATTGAAAAGCCACTGATGTGGCCAGATCACCCATATTAGGGTTTGGAGGCACTTCAAATTTAATCTCAGCAGGTTCTTCCCATCCGAGATCTTGAATAGCTTTTTGCACAATGTTAATAGCGGTTTTTTCCAATTTTCTATACATGAATTCACCTTATAAGCATTAATAGTAATTTGATGAATGGATGATTTTATAATAAAAATGAAATGGAAATCCATGGATTAAAGTCCACGGATCCATAAAGTGATGTAGCCTATTTTGGGGATTATAAGGGGCTGGTTACCTAAACTCACCACTTTGGCCTGAACCTGACTGGTGGAGACCAGACTGGGGTCTGGTTTGGGATTATTATCTCCCTTGGTAACGTAATATGTTTGCCCGTCAGATCCTGTCTGGATACTGATTATACGATGGATAACAGGTTCCGGGAACCAGTTAGCATGGTATATGATAATATCTCCCACTTTCAAATCAGAGGGGTTTACTTCCTGAATCCCAAGGAAGTTGGTTTTTTCAATTACCACCACATCCCCACGATAGAAGACTGGTTCCATACTTCCCGAGACCACCACATTCAGGTGCTGGGCTAGTACAATTCCCACCAGTATGATTATGACGTAACTGGCTATCTCCCTGCTCATGCTGGTGGATTTCTCCTTGGGTGATAATTTAGACTTTTTTGCCTTGGTATTGGGATTTCGTTTTTTAGCCATTAAACCACCCTATTTAAGGACCGCACCTTCATCAGCAGAACTGGCCATTTTGCTGTAGCGTGATAACCATCCTTTCAACTGTTTTTCAGGGTGTTTAACATTCTGGAGCCTTTCTTTGATTTCGTCTTCACTAATGAGGAGTTCTATTTTTCTCCGGGGTATGTCTATTTTTATGATATCACCATCTTCAACCACGGCAATAGGTCCGTTACTCATGGCTTCTGGTGATACATGGCCGATACAGGGGCCTCTGGTTCCTCCAGAGAATCTTCCATCGGTCACCAGGGCCACGGATTTGATTCCCATTCCAGATATTGCAGAGGTGGGGTTTAACATTTCCCGCATTCCAGGACCGCCCCGGGGACCCTCGTAACGAATGACAATAACATCCCCTTCCTGAATTTTACCCTGGAATATTCCTTCGGTGGCTTCTTCTTCGCTGTTAAAGACTTTAGCAGGGCCTTCATGAGTTAACATATCAGCACTAACAGCGGCCTGTTTCACCACAGATCCTTTAGGGGCTAAACTGCCCTTTAGGACTGCAATACCTCCTTCCGAGTGTACTGGGTTCTCCATTGAATGTATAACTGTATCATCCACAACTTCAGCTTCAGTGATATTATCTCCCAGAGATTCACCAGTACAGGTGAGGGATCCCTGAATAATCTTGTCTCCTAAAATCTTCAAAACAGCGGGTATGCCTCCTGCCTTGTGCAGATCCAGCATAGTGTGTTTACCAGATGGGCTGATGGCTGCCAGGTGTGGTATTTCTCGGCTGAGGCTATCAAAGAGATCTAAATCTACTTTAACTCCTTTGTCTGCCAGTTCATTGGCTATGGCTGGCAAATGTAAGGTGGTGTTGCTGGACCCTCCCAGGGCCAGATCTATCACCACGGCGTTGTAGAAGGCGTCCTGGGTCATGATCATGGAGGGGGTGATGTTTTTCTTCACCAATTCCATAATTTTCTCACCAGATTCATGGGCCATCTGTATTTTCCGGGAGTCCACAGCGTGGGTGGTGGCACAGTAGGGTAAGCTCATTCCCAGGGCTTCAGTTAAGCAAGCCATACTGTTGGCGGTGAAAAGCCCAGCGCATGATCCTGCCCCGGGACAGGCGCAACGTTCCAGTTCATCCAGTTCCGTTTCACTCATTTTCCCAGCGGAAACCTCACCTACTGCTTCGAAAACATTTATCAGATCCACAGCCTCTCCTTTGTATTCTCCAGGGAGCATAGGGCCACCAGTAACCACGATGCAGGGTATGTCCAGACGAGCAGCAGCCATTAGCATTCCGGGCACGATCTTATCACAGGTTGGTAAAAGAACCAGAGCATCCAGGCTGTGGGCCTGGGCCATGCTCTCCACAGTATCCGCAACGATTTCGCGGCTGGCCAGTGAATAGCGCATTCCATCATGATTCATGGCAATACCATCGCAAATAGCCATGGTGTTGAACTCGAAAGGAACACCTCCGGCCTGGCTTATTCCCATCTTAACGGCATCAGCAATTTTTTTTAAATGAATATGTCCCGGGACTATATCAGTAAAACTGTTAGCCACGCCAATGAATGGTTTATCCATTTCAGCCTCTGTCACGCCACAAGCCCGTAAAAGGGAACGATGAGGGGCTCTTTGAATCCCCTTTTTTATGTTATCACTTCTCATCCAATCACCTGTGATTTATAAAATAAAATATCGTGTAAAACTTATAATGTTATAACTATGTTACAACATCTTTTAAATGCTATCTCTTTTGGTGAATGATAAATATGCTTTGACGGAACTAGTCTTCTATGAATGTCTTTTTAAGGATTTAGTAGATAATTCTTAAGATGCAGTTCTAAAAATTTCGTATTACATTAAATTAGTTAAGATACAATATTACTAACATGGATGTTCTCTTAATTTTAAAGTTCCTAATTGCCCTGGCATTGGGGGCACTGATCGGCATTGAACGGGAACGGAAAAAGGAAGGGGCCGAGTTTGCGGGGGTTAGGACATTTATTCTAATTGCCATCCTGGGAACCATCTCTGCATATCTATCACAGGATTTTCCCTATTTCTGGATAGTTTCCTTCGCTGGCCTGGTGGTTCTGGTGGGATTGAGTTACCTGGTAACCACCCGTAAAAACGATGATGTGGGAATAACCACTGAAATAGCTGCTTTTTTAACCTTTGTTTTGGGCATGCTCTGTTTTGCTGATGAGGGAATGTTGTTGGCTCCTATTTTGGCCATAATCATCACCACACTCCTGGCGATTAAACCCCATCTCCACCAGTTTGCCCACAGGGTAAGTGAAAAAGAGCTAATAAACACACTCAAATTCCTGATAATAGCCTTTGTAATTCTACCAATCCTTCCCGATGAAGTTATGGGTCCCTTAGCGGTGTTCAATCCCTTCCAAATATGGTTGATGGTAGTATTCATCTCTGCCATCAGTTTCACTGGATACATCCTCATGAAAATCATTGGCCCAGAGAAGAGCTTGGGAGTCACTGGAATCGTGGGGGGCTTGGTGTCCAGTACCGCGGTGGCCACATCCATGGCAGCCCGCGTCAAGGAATCAGGACTTCTAATGAAGGCTGCGGTATTCGCCACTGTGGTGGCCAGTTCCATGATGTTCCTTAGAATTCTCTTTGAGGTCTCAGTTATCAATCCTGCTCTGCTCCCAAAGTTATCCGCCCCCATGATGGTGATGGGAGTTCTAGGTATAATATTAGGGATTTTTGTTTGGAGGAGAACTGAGGTAAGGCAGATGGATGCGGATCTTAAACTGGATAATCCCTTCTCATTAAAACCAGCCCTGATATTCGGAGCACTCTTTTTGGCCATTTTATTCCTCTCTAAAATCGCCAATATCTACCTGGGAAGTAGTGGTGTCTACTTGGCTAGCATAATCTCGGGTGTGGCTGATGTGGATGCCATTACCATAAGCATGGCATTACTGGCTCCGGATACCATTTCTAACAATACTGCAGTGACTGCCATCACCTTGGCAGCAATTTCCAATACAGTTTTCAAATTTTTAATAACATTATTCCTGGGAACACGAAAATTCGCCCGTAATATTGGTATTATCTTTTTGGTAGTAATATTGGCGGGTTTAATAACCATATTTGTCTTATGAGGTAGTTGATGTTATTCAAGTGGTAGGATCATAATCTGGTCCAATACTAATAGATCACTAGTGGATTATGATTCAATCAGAAAGAGGGAGAAATATCTAACCTTTCAAGGAATATTCTGATTGAAATTTAACATTTGTTGAAATGGGTTCTATTATTTGCGGGGTTTAATCATCGGTTAATTGGTTTTCCAGATGCATTTTAACTAGGGTCATGGGGAGGTCTTAAAAGAAGTGGTAGTTTATAAATAACATCAAGACAGAACTTTATTTTTATGTACCAGTCTTGACTGATATATCATTACATTAGGACTAACTGAGTTTATATTAAGGTGGTAGCATGCGCATACTTTTGATTCATTCTGATCATTTAAAGTACCAAACAAAATCCAAAACACGAATAGCAGAGGAAATAAGCGATGAAAAGCAGAAAGGCCAGTTTGAAAATGCACTGGTTGTTTTCACAGCCGTAGAAAAGGAAGATGAGGCAAACCCTGCAGCAATAGTGGAAAACGCTGTGAAGGAAATAATGGACGTATCTGGGAAAGTAAAAGCTGAAAACATTGTAATTTATCCCTACGCTCATTTAAGCTCATCTTTAGGAGCTCCTGATGCAGCTAAAAATATTCTCTCCCGGATGGAGTCCGAACTTCTAACTCGTGATTTACCAGTGAGCAGGGTTCCCTTTGGATGGTACAAATCATTCGAAGTCTCCTGCAAAGGACACCCCCTATCAGAACTTTCCAGGAGCATAACTACCGAAACTGCTGAAGAAGAAAAAGAAGAACCGGAAGGGGAAGAATCTAAATTTTACATACTAAAAGACGGTGAACTGCTGAAGACCGGGGATTACAGTTATCCGAATGCAGACCTTAAGAAACTGGTGGACTATGAACTGGGACGGGGAGAATCCACTGGTGAGGAACCACCACACGTGAAACTCATGCGTGAGAAGAAACTGGCAGATTACGAGCCATCCGCTGATGTAGGACACCTCCGATGGTACCCTAAAGGCCGACTTATCCGTGATCTTTTATCGGACTACGTGTACACCCTGGTAACAGACCGGGGTGCCATGCCAGTGGAAACACCCATCATGTACGACCTGGCAGATGAAGCCATCCGTGTGCACGCTGAAAAATTCGGAGAACGCCAGTACCGGTTGGGAGGGGGTAAAAAAGACCTCATGCTCAGATTTGCGGCCTGTTTCGGCGCATTCAGAATTCTAGCAGACTCATTCTTAACCTGGAAGAACCTTCCAGTGGGTATTTACGAACTTTCAACCTACAGTTTCCGTCTGGAGAAAAAGGGGGAAGTGGTGGGATTAAAAAGGCTCCGTGGATTCACCATGCCGGATTTACACACGGTCTGCGCCGACCTAAAACAGTCCCTGGGGGAATTTGAAGGCCAGATCGAAATGTGTAAAAGGACTGGTGAAGACCTGGATGTGAATTATGAGGTTATATTCCGGGCCACTGCCGATTTCATGGAAGAAAACAGGGAATGGATTGACAAAGCAGCAGCCATGATTGGCAAACCCGTGCTGATGGAGATCCTACCGGAACGTAAACATTACTGGATATGTAAAATGGACTTCGCAGCCATTGATGCCCTGGGGCGGCCAATTGAAAATCCTACCATTCAGATCGACGTGGAAAGTGGGGAAAGATTCGGAATATCCTACATAGACTCTGAAGAGAAGGAACACCACCCACTCATCTTACACTGCAGCCCCACTGGAAGTATTGAACGGGTTATATGCAGTTTACTTGAAAAATCAGCTCTGGACATGAAGGAAAAAGTCCCCATGCTACCAGTGTGGCTGGCACCCACCCAGGTAAGGGTTATACCCATAGCCGAAAGACACACTGAATATGCTCATAAACTGGCCCAGGAAATCAAAGATGCTCATATACGGGTGGATGTTGATGACCGGCCCGAAACAGTGGGTAAAAAGATCCGGAACGCCGGAGGAGAATGGGCCCCTTACGTCATTGTGATTGGGGATCGTGAGATGGAAGAAGGCAGTGAACTAACGGTTAATGTCCGGGAAACCGGTCAGAAAGTATCCATGGGTCTTCAGGAACTCATCGATGTTATACAATTGGTAACCAAGGGAATGCCCTTCAGGCCTCTACCTCTGCCAATGGACATTTCCAGAAGGGTTAATTTCTAAATAAGTTAACTCCCAGAGTTATTTATCAAAAAATAATCTTAAAATAATTTTAAAGGACCCCATATCCATAATCTCCCACGATTAATCCTTTCAGTAATATAAATATAAGTCAAGTGTTAATATGATGGAAAAAGTCCCTTTATCTGAATTAAATAGCCGAATGAAAGCATTTAAAAATCAGATGGATTCCTCAACTCCAGAATGGGACATGGCAGTTATTTTCAGTAATATTAACCTCTATTATTTCACTGGGACCATGCAGGATGGTATGTTAATGATTTCCAGGGATGAGGATCCCACCTTCTGGGTCAGACGTAGCTACCAGCGGGCCCGGGATGAATCATTATTCCCAGTTATTAAACCGATGAATAGTTTCCGGGATGCCCGCAAGGATATTGGAACTCTTCCGGATACCATATACTTGGAAACTGAAGTGATGCCCCTGGCTTTGTACCAGCGTTTTGTTAAACACTTCCCCTTTAAAGAATTCAAACCAGTTGATTTACATGTGGCTGCAGTCAGGGCAGTTAAAAGTGAATATGAACTGTCTCTTATGAGAAAGTCTGGTAAGATCCATCAACACGTCCTGGAAGATCTGGTGCCGGACATGTTACTGGAAGGGATGAGTGAAGCCCAGCTGGCAACAGAGCTTTTTAAAGTCCTGGTGGATGAAGGCCATCATGGATTAACCCGTTTCGGAATGTTCGACACTGAAATCGTGGTGGGACATGTTGGTTTCGGTGAAAGCAGTCTTTACCCCACATATTTTGACGGGGCCAGTGGAACACTTGGTTTAAGTCCGGCAGCACCAGTCCTGGGAAACCGAAACCGAAAGCTGACAAAGGGTGACCTGGTATTTGTGGATGTTGGCTGCGGAGTTGATGGATACAACACTGATAAGACCATGACCTACATGTATGGCAGTCCCTTACCCCCACATGCACTGGAAGCACACCAAAAGTGTGTGGAAATACAGAATGAAATAGCAGGGATGCTGAAACCAGGTGAAATACCCTCACAGATTTACCACCAAGTAATGGATAACCTTAACGATGAGTTTTTGGAAAACTTCATGGGGTTTGGTCCCCGTAAAGTGAAGTTCTTGGGCCACGCCATTGGTTTATTAATTGATGAGCTTCCGGTGATCGCCGAAAGATTTGACGAACCCCTCCAGGAAGGAATGGTATTTGCCATAGAGCCCAAAAAAGGAATTAAAGATGTGGGAATGGTTGGAATTGAAAACACCTTCATTGTAACCCCCAACGGGGGAGAATGCATAACCGGCAATAATCCAGGCATGATCCCGGTTTATTAGACATACCATATTTTTGATTATTATTTTTTGATTTCTTATTTTATTGGCTAAATCCACTAAGAATCCATATTAATGAATCTAAAAACTTTAAATATTATAACTTATAACTTATACTTAATAACTTATAATTTATAAGAAATTTCAAAAATAAATAAATATAGGAGAACCATTATGGCTGAAGTAATATCAATACTAAATCAAAAGGGGGGTTGCGGTAAAACCACCACCGCAGTAAACCTTTCTGCAGCATTAGCACTGTTAGGAAAGAAAGTTCTGGTAATTGACATGGACCCCCAGGCCAATGCCACCACCGCATTTGGAGTGGAGAAAAATGAGGAAAATTCGGTTTACAGGGTCCTAACTGGGGAACAAACACTGGGTGAAGCCATTGTGCCCACCGAAATTTCCGGACTGGATCTCCTACCCAGTCACATATCCCTGAGTGGGGCTGAAATAGAACTCAGTAAAGATATTGGATTCCCATTCATATTAAAAGAATCAATGGATGGCATTCTGGATGAATATGACTATGTCCTGCTGGACGTTCCTCCTTCTCTGGGCATACTGACCATCAACTCTCTGGTGGCTGCAGATAGTGTTATCATACCCATCCAGGCGGAGTTCTATGCACTGGAGGGAATGGCTGATCTATTGGATGCCATGAACCTGGTGGAAAGTCGTTTGAACAGTCCTTCACCAATAAAGGGAATACTGATAACTCTCTATGATTCACGTACCCGGCTGGGTAGGGATGTTTACCAGAATGTTAAACAGTACTTTGGTGAAACTGAGTTCATTTTCAAAACCACCATTCCCCGTAACGTGAAACTTGCTGAAGCTCCCAGCCATGGAAAACCATGTATCATCTACGATGAGGAATGCATAGGAACTGAAGCTTACAATGATCTTGCCAAGGAATTATTATCATTGATTGAAGCTGATCTGGAGGATAACAAATGACCTCGGATAGAAAGGGTGAGAGTGCATTGGGGAGGGGATTGGATGCCCTGATCCGTAAAGAAAAACCTAATAAAACGGAAACACCGGATGTTAAAAAAACAACAACCTCAGAAAAGAAATCCTCCAAAAAATCCCAAGTCAAGAGTTCCTCTAAAACTAAAGCCTCTTCTAAAGAGAGAAAAAGTAGGAAAACCAGGGAAGATCCAAATAAAATAATTGTTGATGTAGTGATTCTGGAGGTTCGTAAAAATCCCCGCATATCATTATGGTCTGCTAGGTCTGCGGCGGTTTTAAGGTTTTTAAAAAATACCAAACCGGCATTCAGTATTAGTAAAGAGGCATCGGCCCTCATTGAGGAGGCAGTTCAACAGAAATATCCTGAGATATGGGAAATGTTTGAAAAGGAAGATTTTTAGAAATTAAAGGTTAATCGGGGGCGGTTAGTTATAAGTTATAATTAATTATAAGTTAGAACTTATTAGTTATAACTTATAACTCATTTTTGTTTATTTGAATTTACACATTTTTAGGTTGTTTTTTAAATTTTTTATCAAAATGAAAGTGTGGTCTGCCGGGCATGGTTCATCTGAATGAATGGTTCGGCTCGTTTGGTCACCACACCCAGTTTCTTAATTTCGTCCAGTTTACGGAATGTTTTGCCATTTCTACGGGCGTCCATGATCCGTTGAGCAGATTTTTTCCCGATTCCGGGAACACGCAGTAACTCTTTGTAGCTGGCTTCATTCACCTCCAGGGGGAACATATCTGGATGAGCTTTTGCCCAGAGCAATTTGGGATCATCATCCAGGAATAGGAAACCCTCATCATCCAGAACCATTTCATCCAGTGAAAAACCATAGGAATTCAGAAGAAATTGGGCCTGGTAAAGTCGGGGGGTTCGTTTTTCTTCAGGTTTGGTATGACCTGCTAGTGGAGTTTTATCAATTGGTTCGAAGGGGCTAAGATAACTTAAATTAATATTTAAATGTTTATGGAGCCATTTAGCCCGTTTAAGTATATCCTGGTCTGTTTCGTGGTTGGCCCCCACAATTAACTGGGTGCTCTGACCGGAAGGTGCCAGGTCATGGTGGCGTTTTTTAAGACGTCCAATCCATTTCATCCTCCGCAGAACATCGTTGTGATAGTCTTTGGTGGTGGTGAGCTCCTGGAAACCCGAAGAAGTGGCTGATTCCAGGTTCACACTCACCCGGTCTGCCAGGTTCATGGCCCTTTTAATCATGTCATATGATGCACCGGGAATCACCTTGAGGTGTATGTAACCCTGGTACTCGTACTCCAGACGTAACTTACGGGCCACTTCCACCATATTTTCCATGGCTACATCTGCATCCCCAGGCAGCCCTGAACTTAGAAAAAGACCTTCAGCAAAATGATTCTGGTAATAATGTAAGAAAACTGAAATTAACTCTTCCGGTGAAAATTCAATTCTATCAAAACGGTTATGACAATGGTTGATGCAATAGTTACAGTCACTGGTACAGTGATTGCTCATCAGAACCTTAAATAAGGGCACCTGGCATCCACTTTGGGTGCGAGCGTGGTAAATCCCTGGCAGGTTTGGTGAGGTGAAATTCTCTTGATTAAGACTTACATAGTTGCAGAGGTCATATTGAGAGGCTTCACCCAGAATACGTAGTTTGTCAATATCCATCGAATAGTAGTATATGTGGTTAGGGTTTATAAAAATTTAGAGAGTGCAGATGAGGACTATGTTCCTGCAAAAATAGTTTAAAATACCATATTCAATTATTTCCGTATTTTTTCTCCACTAACCTAATTTATCTTTTATATAGGGGTTAAAATATGTTTTTTGTCTTTGTGGTGGTGTTCAAACACGTAAATCTTTATAAATCATGAAATAGAAGATAATTAATTACAAATTAATGGAGGTTTAAAAAATGGCAAAAAATCCAATCATTGCAGCAATATTGTCTTTCCTGATACCTGGTTTAGGTGAAATATATGCCGGAAAAACCATGATGGGAATTATTTTAGTGATCATAGCAATAATCTTAACTGCTGCCATTTACATGGTAACATTCTATGCATGGATTGTGTACATCATAGTGTGGATTTATTCTATATATGATTCATACACTACTGCTAAGGCGTTAGAATAAAATAAATCCATTATATATTCCAATTTCTATTTTTTTTATATTTTTTATCAAGTACCACTTTTATAATTAAGATGGGTTCTTATTAGACATATGAGAATTGTACTGGCAGGAACTGGAAGTGCAGTGGGGAAGACCACCATCTCCACTGGAATAATGAAAGCCCTATCCTGGGAACAGAAGGTTCAACCATTCAAAGTTGGCCCGGATTACATTGATCCCACCTATCACACCCTAGCCACTGGAAATGTTAGCCGAAACCTGGACTCATTTTTCATGAATCATGGTCAGATCCGTGAGGCATTTGAAAGGGGATTAGGTATCTCAAATTCTAGAATGGGAGTTATAGAGGGTGTCAGAGGACTCTATGAGGGGATAAGTCCCACTGGAGACGTGGGAAACACAGCATCAATTGCCAAAGCACTGAACGCACCGGTTATCCTTATTTTAAATTCACGTAGCCTGGTTAAAAGCGCAGCAGCAATTGTTATAGGGTTTAAAACACTGGATCCCACCATCAAAATCGAAGGGGTTATTCTCAATCTGGTTAAAAACCGGAAACACTATCTCAAAACCAAGGAAGCAGTGGAAAAACTGGCAGATACTCCAGTGATTGGTGGAATCCCTCGAGATGATGCCATCAGTGTGGAACAACGCCACCTGGGACTGGTGCCCGCGGTGGAAAGGGAAAACATCAAGCGGAACATTGAAGACTGGGGACGGGTCATGGAGGAGAACATTGACCTGGATGCACTGATCACCATAATGAAGGGAGCTGGAAGTTTGCCTGGAGGTCGTGAACCACTTTTCCAGCAGAAAAGCGCCCGGAAGGTTAAAATGGGCATTGCCCGGGATGAAGTGTTCACTTTTTATTACCAGGATAACCTGGAGGCACTGGAAGCCAACCAAGCAGAACTGGTATATTTCAGCCCTTTGCATGATGAGGAACTTCCGGATGTGGATGGAATCTACATTGGTGGAGGTTATCCCGAGGTCTTTGCCCGGGAGCTGGAAGCCAACCAGTCCATGTGTAGTTCAGTAAAAAAATTCCACCATGAGGGGCGACCCATCTATGCTGAGTGCGGAGGATTGATGTACCTCACCCGTTCCATAAACCAGCACAGAATGTGTGATGTCTTCGGCTACAATTCCAGTATGACCAAAAAGCCACAAGCCTTGAGTTACGTTATTGCTCGAGCTTCCCGTGATAACATCATCATTCCTGAGGGAGAAACCTTCCATGGGCATGAATTCCACTACTCCAAACTGGAACTGGAGGGTCAACAACCAGAATTTGCCTTTGATATTCTGAGAGGTCGGGGGGTGGTTGATTCCATGGATGGGCTGATAAGTAAGAACACTCTGGCCAGTTACGTGCACACACATGTGGCAGCATGTCCCACCTTTGCCAGTCGACTGGTAAGGGCTGCAGCAGGAGATTATTAGAATTGAAATATTTTCACTTTCATGACTAGGGATTATATTTGCATATTTATGATTCATTTAATCCCTACTGCCTAATCCTTTTTTGATATTATTTTTAGATTATAAGCCCTAATCTAGTTAAAAATCCATATTTAAACTCCAATTATATTTTCTACCGTAGAAATATTCTTGGATTTTCTCTGAGTTTTTTATCCTAATATTTTCTACAGTAGAAATTTAGTATAAGTTTTGTGAAAATTTTTCTACGGTAGACTAATTATTTAAAAGAATATCTAGATGAAATTCATATCTTGGAAATGGATACCCCCAGGGGGATGATAATCATTGCCTCTTATTGTATAAAGATGATGCACGTTATGATAATCCCTCCCCATAGAAAAAGTTTATAAAAAGTTTATAAAATAAAGGGAATAAGAATTAGACAATTAACATTAAAAAAAATTCGCTCATATCCCCATATTAGTGCAAAGGTTTATGTGAGGTTAGTGCCATATTATAATGTATGAAATCCGAAAATTTAGTTCCAAAATTGTTTGTTCCAGATGAAGAAAAGGCCATGGATTTTTTACGACATGTGAGGTGGTCTAGTGGAGTTTATTGTCCGGTGTGCAAATCTTTTGAAGTTTATAATCGGGGTGTTCAGGGTAAATCACGGCGCTATTCTTGCAATAGTTGTGGATTGAATTTTAGTGACCTTACTGGAACGGTATTTGCCAATAAAAAGCTTCCTGTGGGTGAGATATTTTATATCATTATGAATTTGGATAAAAAAAGTGTTCAAAGGCTTTCAGATGAGTTAGGTCATAAGTGGGACAGTGTTTATCGTGTAGCGCATGAATTTAGAGAAAGTTTGATGGATAAATCCACGGATCCTGTTTTGAAGGGTGATGTGGAAATAGATGAGATGTATCAATCTGCAGGTGAAAAGGGTTTAAAAAAACTATCCAAGGACTAGAGGACTTAAATTAAGGGGAAGGGGAACTTGGAAAAAAGATAAACCGCCAATTATTACTGTAGTGGAAAGAGGAACGCGAAATACAATATTAATGGTAGAAAAGAATCTTTCTAAGGATTTAATTCGGGAAAAAATAGATAAGCATTGTAATGAACCTATAAGGTTATTTACTGATGATTATACTATATACTTTGGTTTAGAAGGCCATTCAAAGGTTAAAGAACATCACATAATCAAACATTCAGAAAAAGAATATGCTGATGGTGAAAATCACGTTAATAATTGTGAAAACAGACATTCGCTCTTAAGGCAATATTTAAGAATATTTAGAGGGGTTTCAAAGAAAAAACTGAATACTTATGTTAAATTCTTCCAATTTACTTTCAATAAAGGGGTAAATTGGTTTGGAAATGCAATCCAATTAATATTAAATAATTGCACTAATACCGGGAGATGAGCGAAAAAATTTATTAAAATAATTTTTAATCCTAAAATATTTTTCAGGAATATAATTTTAAAAATGTTAATATATGATATTTTTGATCAATATTATTCACAATATTAAGTTATTCCACTGGATAAACTGATAGAAATGGTAATTAGGTAAATTTTTAGGAGACTATTTATGAAGTTTAAAAGTATTGATCTTTTTTCACCCTACATCCTGGTGGCAATCATAGTTATCTACACAGCACTGGCGGCAATAGCCTACCAGGAACACCTGAGGAACCTTCAGTGGATATCCACCACCACATGGATCTACGTTTTAATGGGAACCCTCTTCTTCATTGCCGGAGTTTTCGCACCTAAGTTCTTATATAACCATAGTGAGAAACTCAAATCCCTCTTAAGTAGTCCTGGTGTCACTGAAAAGAATTCAGAACCCTGGTACAATAAAATCCGAGTCATGCTGGATGAACGGGTGGTACTGGCTGCAGTGCTCATTGGAATACTACTACAAATCATTAACCTCTACCTCCTGGGGGGCATTCCCATCCTGAGCGGATATTTGAAGTTCAAGGCCACCACTGATTTATGGCGTTTTGCATACCCCATATTCCTGCCAGCCATCACCATTCTCCTGGCAAAATACCCTCGTAAATGGTATTATCTCCTGTTCATCATAGGGCTGGGAGTCTTTGCCATTAACGGTTACCGGACCACTACCATGGCCATACTCATCAGTGGATTCATAACTCTGTACTACACTCGGAAGATGAAAACCAGCCACATACTGATTGCCATTCTTTTAATCGGTTTAGTGGGGGTAGCAGCCGGTTACATAGCGGTGATGTCCATCCAATGGCAGCAATGGTCATTAAACCCATTACAGCTAGTTGCTTACCGGGCGGGATTCACTATGATGGTCTTTGACAAGATCGTGCACATGGCGGGAGCCACCGGAGGGGACCTGTTCCAGCAGGCACTATCCACCGGACACCCTCGGGTCACTGTGAGTCAAGTAGTTCTAAACTACCCGGTATCTGGTAGCACACCCACCACCAGTATCACCTCCACCATCTTCGGACCAGCAGTACTGGATTTTGGATTCTACGCCATGATCATTCAGATGTTCGTAATAGGGGCAGTGTTGAGGATAATTTACGCATCCCAAATTAAGGCTAACGGGGCCCTAACTGCATTTTATGCCATTGTGCTGACTCATACCATGATTTGGGTAGAAACCGGCCCTACTGATAGTGTGGTTTACCTGTTTTACCTGCTGGCACTTGTTGCCGTGGTTTTATACGCAACTCAACTAATGAAAAATCCAAGTACCAGTTAAGATTTTTCCCACATTTTTTTTTAAGTGTTTCCTATTTTTAGAGGGTTTATTCAATATTTAAGGGGTAAATAGGTCCCTAATTTTTATTTTAAAATACATAATTGGAATTATAGTTACACTTGAAATGCATGTCTTTTTTAGGTTAATTTAGGGGGGCAGATTAAGGTCTGCTTTTTAATTTTAAAAAAATAGAATTAAGATTATCGGAAAATAAAAAAACATCCTAAAAAATATCCTAAAAAGGAAAAAAATATATTAAATACTCAAGGAAATTTTAGACTATTCAGTATTATGGCAAAGTAGGGTTTCTCCTTATCAAATTCTTCATCAGGAGCTTGAAGTAACATTAAATAGGTTTTATCGTTTTTGACTAAAGATATCTGGGAGATCCTCATTATTTTACTGAATGGCTGTCATTTACCAGGAATATGTCTTCATAAGCGGTTTTATTATCAATGGTCATGGTATAACTTGATTTATTTTCCCAGCTTGGTGAAATAGTGCTTTGAACTAAGTTACATCCTGAATTTGCCTAATTGCCTCTTCTTCAGACATGCCATTGTTGGGCACAATCTGAATCTGGAATTGAACATAGTTAAATGAAATTTTTTTTAAGGCAAATATCATATTACTTCCACTTTCATTTTCACTTTCCACAGTCCAACCACTGGGATATTTAAAACGGATTCCGTATGCAGAATAGGTTTTGGTGGGTGTATTGGCACTTATATTGGCATAACTGGTATCATTGACCAGTTGTTTGTTACCCATCTTGTCATTAATCAGGTCCAGAACACCATTTAAGGATGTACATCCTATGTTAATACAACAGCAACCATAAAAACCATTATTATTCCAACATATTTTTTAGATAACAATTATATCACCTATTGAACATGTATACTGTCCAAAATAGTTTCAAAGCTCTGTTTTTTGTTATTATAATTTTCACTGGGAGCTGTGGTAAGAATGGTGATTGTATTGTTATTTTTTACAAAAACAATCTCTTCGTGCCTCATATCTTTAAATAGATATATAATATCATTACTTCTAAACAGGGTTCTGTATGCAGTCTGATTGTTTAATATGAGGGTGTCGGACAATAATTTTTTCCAACCTGGATAAATAGTCAGATTTTTCTCTTTAAGCACTCCCTCTTCAGACATGCCATAAGTAGGAGTAATCATAATCTGGATCTGGGTATAGTAATCCTCTGAAACTACGATGATGGGGCCGGTATCGTCATTGGAAACACTAACATCCCAGTTGGCAGGATAACTAAAACTAACATTGTTAAAAGTAAAATTTTTAGTGTCATTGTTTGATTTGGCAATATTGGAAGAGCCAATACAGCCTGAAACCAAAACCACAAGAATTATACTCCCTATTATAGCCAAAAATCCGCCACGTTTATTCAAGGGATATCACCAATGATAATAGTATTTTATTATATTTAAATATGTTTTATCATAATTATATTGAGGGAAATAAGAATCCATTTCTGCTGCTACCCAAACCTCATATATAAGCCTTCCCCTAAAAATTAAATGAAAAAATACTTATGCCGATCTTCCAAATAGCAAATCGGTGATAATATGGTTGTAAAAATAGGAGTTATTAAATGCGGTAATATCGGTACCTCTCCCGTCCTTGACTTAGTCTTAGACGAGAGGGCCGACAGACCTAACATAGATGTAAGAGGAGTCAGTTCCGGAGCAAAGATGAACCCAGAACAGATCGAAGAAGTCGTACCAAAAATAATGGATTTCGACCCTGATTTTGTTATATTCATCAGCCCAAACCCTGGTGCTCCTGGACCAGCTAAAGCCCGAGAACTATTATCCGGAATGGACGTCCCAGCACTAATCATTGGTGATGCTCCTGGAATGGGTAAAAGGGAAGAAATGGATGAACAGGAACTAGGATACATCGTAGTCCTGGGCGACCCAATGATCGGAGCTCGAAGAGAATTCCTAGACCCAACTGAAATGGCCTCATTCAACGCTGATGTAATAAAAGTACTGGCCGCTACCGGAGCTTACCGGGTGGTACAGGAAACCATCGATGGAATGATCGCCGCTGCTGAAGCAGGAGAAGCAATCGAACTACCAAAAGTAGTTATTGACGCTGCTAAAGCTACTGAAACCGCTGGATTTGCCAGCCCATACGCCAAAGCAAAAGCAATGGCTGCCTATGAAATGGCTGCTAAAGTAGGTGACATCGACCTCAAAGGCTGCTTCATGGTTAAAGAAATGGAAAAATACGTACCTATCGTGGCTTCCGCACACGAACTCATCGCCACAGCTGCTAAACTAGCAACTGAAGCTCGTGAAATCGAAAAAGCTAACGACACTGTTCTCCGTAAACCACACGGTCCTCAGGGTCAGACTCTGTCCAAAACCGTGTTAGTTTCCAAACCAGAATAATCGTATACTATAAAAAACAGTCCTCTCGGACTGTAACTTTTTTTTATTTTAATTCTAATTTTAGTTTCATTGTACATCTCAACTTTAAATTAATAAAATTATTATTTAATGTATGTTTATACATAACAAACAGGGGGTGTATAAATGATCGAAAACATCATAGAACGTTTCTCTAAGGCAGCCAGCATGCAACGCTGGAATGATCATATCCGTCCTGTGGAATTTACAGAACTGGATAAACAGGCTCATAAGATGGTAATTGCCTACGTGATCGCCCGGTTCGAGGAAGACCGAATGGGCGCGGGTAGTGTGGACTGGATATCCCTCATTGAAGGGGGCATATTTGAATTTCTTCACCGGACGGTTTTAACTGATATTAAACCTCCAGTTTTTCATCGTATGATGAAGGAAAAGGGTGAAGAGCTTAATAAACATGTATTCCATAGGCTGGAAAGTGATATGGAAGGTCTGGATCAGGGCTTTCAGGACCGATTCCGAAATTACTACCGAGAAAGTCCCAGTACCATGGAAAGACGTATACTGCGAGCAGCTCATTATCTGGCCACCCAATGGGAGTTTAAGATCATCTACCACACCGCACCATTTATCTACGGTATTGAGAAAACCAAAGAAAACATTGAAAACCAGATCGAGGATCACTATGACTTAATAGGTGTGCAGAAGATCCTCCTGGGTAAGAAATCCTTCGGGTTCATTGACCTCTGTGGTCAGCTACGTTTCCAGAAACGATGGGCACACATTCCCCGCATACCAGAAACCTCGGTACTGGGGCACATGTTCATAGTTGCAGCCACCAGCTACCTGTGCACCATGGAAATGGGGGCCGATTCCTGCTCTAAACGTTTCTATAATAATTTCTACGCCGGATTATTCCATGATCTCCCTGAAGTCCTGACCAAGGACATAATATCACCAGTTAAAGGTTCGGTGGAGGGACTTAAGGAGATCATCAAGGATTATGAGGACTTCCAGATGAAAGAAGAACTACTCCCCCTACTACCCCGCCCATGGCATGGGGATATGAAGTACTTTTCAGAATCAGAATTTGAAAACAAGATAATGGACAAGCAGGAAGTTATATTGGGTGTAAGCTTCCAGGATCTTAACCAAAAGTACAACCGGGATGAATTTTCTCCCCTGGATGGAGAATTATTACATGCTGCCGATCGCCTGGCAGCATTCATCGAAGCTAAACTCTCCCTGGATCATGGAATAAAATCTGTTGAACTGGAAGAAGCCGCAGAAAACATATACTCCGATTATGTGGGGCGCAAAATATCTGGTATTGATTTTGGAAGGATATTCAATTACTTCCGATAATATTTCAGATTTAGAATTTTATGAGGGCTGCTTCTGGGATATTGTACCTAAAATGGATATTGTATCTAAAAAATAGAATTAAAAGAGGGATTTTAAGAATTCCTCTTTATTTTATTCTTCTTTGAATTTCCTGGCAAAATCATTGGTCATGGATTCCCATTCTCCACTTTTCTGGGCCTTGCCCCCGATAACCATCTGTCCCATCAATTCCATTCCCTTACTTTCCAGAGCATCACGAATCTGTTGGGTGGCATTTTGAGAACCATCTCCCCCCATGGTCACCAGAACGGCACATTTTTTACCGGAAACATTTTCCAATTCTTCCAGGTACTGGTTAATACCGGGAGTGGGACGACCAGCCCAGACAGGGCTGCAGACAATCAAACAATCATAATCACTGATGTCATTTATGCAAGGTTTTATTGGCCATTTTTTCCCCATATATGCGTTTATGGCTTTGATAACATACCATTTATCTTTAACAGGTTCTATGCGAGTGAAATCTGCATTTATTGACTTCTGTAAGTTCTGAGCCACAGTTAAGGTGTTCCCCGAGTAGGAGTAACAGGCAATTAAGGTTTTCATTTTTTTATCTCCATTTATTCTAATATTTTCATTTTTCCCTAAATAAAAAAATCAAGGGTGCTAGTCTACTTTAAAGTTGTAGTTTTTTTTTTAACTGCAGTACTGGACCATATTTTTCTCCCAACAACGAAAAGAACAGGAATAAGAAACAAAACAACCATGCTCCATCTTGGACTAATAAAACTGGTAGTTATGGCTCCAGATATTACAATAGGCATTATTAAAAGACTTTTTTTAATATAAGGATAGTATGGTTCTACTTTTTTGGATATGAGTTCGTTTGCTACCGAATATCTCCAGATTAAATAGAAAAAGAGGCCTATAAAAAGGAGATTGAAGTCAAATATAAGCTGTGCCAGTT
Organism: Methanobacterium subterraneum; assembly: GCF_002813695.1. Taxonomy (NCBI): domain Archaea; kingdom Methanobacteriati; phylum Methanobacteriota; class Methanobacteria; order Methanobacteriales; family Methanobacteriaceae; genus Methanobacterium; species Methanobacterium subterraneum. Next base: position 2,016,879 of record NZ_CP017768.1, read on the forward strand.
GATGTTGCGGAAATTGGGCTATAATTGATGTTGATAAAGGTAAAAGTGCTATGAACATCAGCCAGAAGATGTTTATCCACAGCAGGGTGAAGTTGATTTTTTTAACCAGATAGAACATGTGATGATCCACCCAGAAAACAGCCAGAAGCAGAAAACTTAGAAAGTAAACCGCAAATTTAGGGATGATTTCTGAAGTGGTTTGCACGAACAGGTCTGCGGTGTGGATTGGTCCGATGGGTATCTGGATGGTAACTACCAGGATGGTCATGGCAATGGCAAACAGGCCATCAGTAAGGGTTTCCAATCGGTTGGTGGGTATTAATATGCTGGGGAGATATTCAACCATTTTCAATATCTCCTAAACCACACCCTTGGTACTGGGCACCCGATCATGAACCACCCGGGTGGCATCATGCAGTGCACGAGCCAGGGCCTTGAAGATGGCCTCCACCTGGTGGTGGTCATTGGCCCCTTCAACACGGGCATGTAAATTGATTTTCCCGGTCTGGGCCAGGGACTCTAAGAAGTGACCCACATTTTCAGTGCTGAGGTCTCCTACCTTATCATGGTGGAAGTTCAAATCTAGAACAGTGTAACTTCGTCCAGATAGGTCCACGGCTACCATAGCCAGGGATTCATCCATGGGTACCAGGGCATGGCTCATCCTGCGTATTCCTTTTTTATCCCCCAGGGCTTCAGAGAGGGCTTCCCCCAGCACTATGCCCACATCCTCCACGGTGTGGTGGTCATCTATTTCAATATCTCCCTGGGCTTCTAGTTTCAGGTCGAATTGACTGTGTCTGGTGAATGATTCCAGCATGTGGTTTAAAAACTGGATCCCGGTTTCCACCTGGTACTCTCCGGTACCATCCAGATCCAGTTCAAGATTTATCTTAGTTTCAGAGGTCTTTCTATTTATATTACTTTTTCGGTTCATCTTGAGCATCCCTCACTATACGTATGGCATCTTCCGGACACTTGGAAGCGCATATTGTACACAGGTGACAGTAGCGTAGATTGGTGGCCATGGCCTTCTTATTCACATCCCATATCTTGGCTCCCTTGGGGCATTCTTCCTTACAGATTCCACACCCGGTGCACTTGTCTTCATCAACTTCTATTCTCATCAAACATACTCCTTATAACTTATAACTTATACTTTATAACTAATTTAAGTATTTGCTAAACTATTATTGCAACTGTTTAAATTAATTTAAAGGTTATTTTAATCTAATTTAGTTATAACTTATACCTTATAACTCATGATTTTCAGGGATAAAATTTTATTAATGTTCATTTGTAGGGTATTTCTCCAGGAATTCGCCGAACCTTTTAATGGTTTTTTTGAGGCTCCTGAATCCTTCTTCATCTGCTTTTACACCTTTGAGTGTGTCTTGTGACCAGAAATTAGCCCCTAAATTGGAACCAAAAGGTCCTCCACTAACTGGTATGGTTCCGTTGAGAATGTAAAAAGTCATAATTTGTTGTATGGCTAGTTCCTGACCTCCAACACGGTCACCACCCACAGCAATGGCCATGCCTACCTTGTGTTTTAGGAAATCTATGTCCACAGCTGCTGCTGCACGGGTGCGGTCCATAACTGCCTTGATCTGGGCACTTACTCCTCCATTGTATATGGGGGTGGCCATTATGATTCCCTGAACATCCTTAAAGAGTGGGTAGAGTTGGTACATGTCATCTTTGAGGATGCATTCCTTTTCCCGGAGACAGTAATCGCAATTTCTGCAGGGGCTTATATTTTTACCCCGAACAGTGAACATCTCAGTTTCATAACCTTTCTCTTCCATCATCTTCAGGGCTTCACCTAAGACATGCTCGGTGGCCTGTTTCCTGGGACTTCCGCTTATTCCTAAAATCATTAATCCACCCTCCCTGCAGTTAGTGTATAAATAAAGAATGAGTGTTTTAAGATAATAAAATTTTACATTTCGTGGTACTGGGATTCTGAGGAAAAGATAAAAAAAAAGTTATTTTTCAAATAAAAAAGAGATTGAGAGTATATAAATAGTTATATACTCAGTTTAGATAGCTTCATCTTCATCCAGAGCTAACCGCATGGTGTCGGGGTCCTGGGGCATTTTTTCCAGGAAGTCCTCGGCGGCGCGACGCACATCTCTGGAACCGATGATGTAACGGCCCACCACGATGATGTCTGCACCACTGTCCAGTGCTTGGTCCATCTTTTTAGGAACAATACCTCCGGCAACTGCCACCAACCCATTTTTACCAAGGAGATCCTTGATCTGGTTGATGTTACCCCATTCGGTCATGTCGGCCTGTTCTTCACCACGTTCGGCTTTCATGGTTTCCAGGTCCACATTACGGTGTAAGAGGACGATGTCTGGTTTGTAGTTTAGGGTTTCCAGTTTGCCGGTGAAGTTGTCAACGTTCATCATGTCCAGGATGGAGTAGATTCCCTGTTTCTGGGCTTCGTGGATGGCCTTTTCAATTGACTCCTGAGTTCCCAGTCCGGAAATGGCCACAGCATCTGCAGTCTCGTCAGCTGCCATTTTAACTTCTATACGGCCCACATCCAGTGTTTTGAGGTCGGCGATGATGAAAGCGTCCTTCTTGAGGGCCCTTATTTTACTGACAATTCCCACTCCAAATTTCTTAACCAGTGGTGTTCCTGCTTCGATGAGGATTCTTTCCCGGTCTGGCAGGCTGTCAATGATGCGTTCCATTTCCTGCATGTTATCCAGGTCCAGGGCAACCTGCAGGTATGGAGGTTTCCACAGTCGAGTAACTTTGAAACCCATAATAGGATGTGCTCCTCTGTCTTTTTCTGCTAATACTTTGTTAACGGATGGATATCCTCCCATTGCTCTTCTCAGGGCTAGTTTGGTTGCTCCGTAGTTGTACTGGTAGATCTTACGATAATCTGATGCTTCAGGGTGGATGAACACACTGATGATCAGAACCATGTCTTCAGCTTCTTCAGCAGGTAAAATGCCCTCTTCCACAGCGTCGGCCACTGCACGACCTACAGCAGTTTGTGCTGGTCCGAATATTTTGTTGGCATCATCCAGGCAGCGCACACTGACTTTGGGCACTATTAAGGTTGCTGGTTTGGTCATCAGGTTAGGTCTGACCACTGAAAGCAATGGTGTGTGGCCCAGTGAAAGGTTTGACATGTTATTCACGAAGGCAGTACCTACTGGTCCGTTTTTGTCTCCAATTACTAGATCAATGTGAGCAATTTCATTTCCATTTCCAATTAAGGCTTCCCCTATCTGATACATAATCATGATCCTCCATTTAAGTCTGAATTTACATTTTTAAAATTTGCACATTAATTCTATGAATGATAGATTATAAATAGATATATTCTACCCATTAAAAAAATCTTAAGATTCAATCAATCCTATTATTGTAAGTTAAAAGAAAACAAGATGATTGAAAAAAAACAAAAAAAGTTTTTTATGGTTTAAAAAAAATTGGATGGATTAATCTACAATTTTACCTTCCAAGTAATCATCGTAACCCGCAAGATCCAGGAGGCCGTGGCCAGAGAAGTTGATTACGATGGTTTTCTCTTCACCAGTTTTTTTGCATTCCAATGCTTCGTCTATTCCGGTTTTTATGGCGTGACAGGTTTCTGGTGCAGGCACTATTCCTTCAGTTCTGGCGAAGGTCACTCCACTCTGGAACACACCGGTTTGGTCCACTGCTCTTGCTTCCACAATACCTTCGTGGACCAGGAGAGCCACTAATGGGGACATACCGTGGTAACGCAGGCCTCCAGCATGGTCTGATGGGGGTATGAAGTCGTGTCCCATGGTGTACATTTTAATGAGTGGAGTTAGTCCAGCGGTGTCTCCGAAGTCGTAGCAGTAGTCACCCTGGGTCAGTGTTGGGCAGTGGGATGGTTCCACTGCAATGAATTTACAGTCGATTTTTTCGTCTAACTGGTCTTTGATGAATGGGAATGTTGCCCCGGCGAAGTTACTGCCCCCGCCAACACAGGCCACCATAACATCAGGGTTTTCGTCGAAAATTTCCAGTTGTTTCTGCGTTTCCTGCCCGATAACAGTCTGGTGTAGCATAACGTGGTTTAAAACACTTCCCAATGAGTAGTACACTTTTTCATCGTTTAAAGCGTCTTCAATGGCTTCGGATATGGCCACTCCCAGGGTTCCGGGGTGTTCTGGATTTTCTTCTAGAACTTTCCTACCGAAATCTGTTCTATTGGTTGGTGAAGCTAACACTTCTCCGTCGTAGAGTTGCATGATGGTTTTACGGTATGGTTTCTGGTTAAATGATACTTTCACCATGTAAACAGTGCAGTCCATATCCATTAGGTTACAGGCCAATGATAAGGCGGTTCCCCATTGTCCGGCACCGGTTTCAGTGGTTAATCGTTCAACACCGTCTTTTTTGGCGTAGTATGCCTGGGCTATTGCGGTGTTTAGTTTGTGACTTCCAGTGGGGGAGGTGTCTTCCCTTTTGTAGAATATCTTGGCGGGAGTGTCCAGATGGTCTTCCAAGGCTTTAGCTCTGACCAGTGGGCTGGGTCGGCCCATCTGTTTGTAAATGTTTCTAACTTCCTTAGGAATCTTTATGTAACGTTCTGTGGATATTTCCTGTTCCAATACTCCTTTGGAGAATATTTTTGGTAGATTTTCCAGTTGTTTCCCTTCTTCGGTCTGATCGTAGGCCGGGAACTCCACTGGCAGATCTGCAGCGATATTGTACCATTTTTTAGGAATTTCTTTTTCAGTTAATCTTACACTGTACATGGATTTCACCTCAATAATTTCCTTATATACTAATCTAACTTAATATGGATAACAAATGCGTATTATGCAATACACGTATTATGCAATATTATAAAATTTTTCTCCCCATTACTACACTTCCAATATTATCCGTTAGGGGGAAACTTCATATCATTTTTATCCTGATCTACAAGATATTGGTATGAGTCCATAATATACTTAACGTACTATTTAAATCTTTGTTGTATACATTGGTACATTTGAAGTGGGGGTTTAATTCTTATCCTTAAAGGGTCATATATAGTAACCATGAAAATACTGGCAATAGATGTGGGCACCGGGACTCAGGATATAATGCTATACGATTCTCAGGACCCCATGGAGAATGCCGTAAAGATGGTTCTCCCTTCTCCCACTAAAATAATGGCCAACCGGATACGAAAGCATCATCATGACCTTTTTTTAAGTGGTGAAACCATGGGTGGCGGCCCAGTAAACAAGGCAATTAAAAATCATCTTGATAGGGGTTACAGGGTGTTAATGACTGATATTTCAGCCAGAACAGTCCGGGATGACTTGGAAAGGGTAAGATCCTCCGGGGTGGAGATAGTCCCTGCCCTGGAGAAACATCCAGAAATTCCTGAATTAGAGCTTAAAGATGTTGATTTAGCCGCAATCAAAGAAGCGTTGTTAAATTTTGATGTGGAACTGGACTTCGACCGTATCGGCGTGGCGGTGCAGGACCATGGTTACCAGGAGGGTACTGGTGACCGTAACTTCCGTTTTCAGAAGATCAGGGAAAAACTGGATATTCCCCGGGCTCCAGAAGAGTTTGCCTATTTTGGGGAAGCCCCGGAATACTTCACCCGTATGCAAGGAGTTTTAAGAACCCTTAAGGGATACAAAACCACCATTATGGACAGTAAATTCGCATCCATCTGCGGGGCAACCCTTGACCTTCATGTTAGCCAAATGGATAGTTACGTGGCCTTGGATGTGGGAAACGGGCACACACTAGCTGCATCATTCATGGATGGGAAGATCCATGGAGTTTTTGAGCACCATACTGGTATATTAACACCTAAAAGGATAGAAGAACTAGTAAAAAAATTATCTGAAGGTACCATCACCCATGAAGAGGTTCATGAGGAACATGGTCATGGTGCATGGGTAATAGATGCCATAGATTCCTTTGAATGTGTGGTGGCCACTGGGCCGAAGCGTTCAATTTTATCCCAAACTGATCTCAACGTTTATAATGCGGCTCCTGGTGGGGATGTGATGATGACCGGGCCAGCAGGATTAATAAAATCAATTACTGACAGTAGGAGTTAACTGATGATTATTGATCCCCATATTCACAGCACCTATTCTGGAGACTCCACTGCTAAGGTAAAGGATATAGTTAAACATTCCCGTAAGATTGGCTTGGATGCCATTGCCATTGCGGATCATAACACCCTTAAGGGCTCTGAAGTTGCCTTAAAGGAATTTGGCAGAATGGATGATCTGGTGATCATCCCGGCCATGGAGGTTTCCACCAGTAAGGGACATATCGTGGCCTTGGGTATCAGTGAAGAAATACCTAAGGGAATCTCCCCGGAGGAAACTGTGGAACTCATCAGAATTCAGGGAGGGATTGCAGTAGCTGCCCATCCCTTTGTTACCTACCGTGAAGGACTATTTACCCAGGTTAAATTTGTGGATGTGGATGCTATGGAAACCCTAAACTCCCGATACATTTTCGGATACTCTAACTGGCGGGCTAAGAACATGGCCAAAGAGAGGAACATTCCCCAGATTGGTGCCAGTGACGCTCACTTTCTAGGGGCCATTGGAAGCTGTGTTACTGAACTGGAAGCAGACTTCTCAGTGGATGGCATTATCCAGGGTATCCTTTCCGGTAAAACCAATGTCTTCGGAGATCGAACTCCACTGCCTCTTATCCTTAAAGAGGTTATAAATAAGAAGATTCGCAGAATTTGATTTTTATTTATTTTTAAACGGAATTTAAATACCTTAAAATCTTATTGGGCAGATTAGGATAAATTTAAATATTTTAACACCCTACATAGGGCCATGGTTCTTGATCAAATCACACAGTACATCCAGGAGAACTTCATCTACCTGCATCCAGGTTACACCACCTTAAATACCATTGTTTTTGGTATAATCCTGGGCATGGTAATTCTCCTAATCATTCGAATGTTCCGCTGGATTGATAAAGACCCTAAAGACCTTTTTATACCAATCATTCCATTCATTTTCTTTGGATCCAGTGCACGGGCCCTGGTGGACAACGGCATATATCCCTTGACCTACCTCCTGGTCACTCCTGGAATATATCTTTTAACCGGAATTTCAGCTATTTTAACCCTTTTAGGATCAGTTTTAATTGAACGCAAGACTGACCGGGATTACCGTTATATCATTTTCATGGTGGGAGTAGTCATGTGCCTTCCTAACCTGTATTACATTCAACACCTCGACTTGGGAGTAGTATTCCAGGTAATGGGTTCATGGGTTCTGGTATCAGTACCATTCATATTATTGGGCTTTAAATGGAGTCTTTTGAAGGATAAATTCAACTTAAGTGTTCTTTTAGCTCATTTGCTTGATGCCAGTTCTACTTTTATTGCAGTGGACTACTATGGTTATGGTGAGCAGCATGTACTACCCAATGCCCTCACTCAGATGGCAGATAGTGCTATTGTAATGTTCCCCTTGAAAATAGCAGTGATACTACCTTCCCTATATGTTATTGACACCTACGTGGAGGATAAAACCATTCGGAACATGTTGAAACTGGCCATATTTATCTTGGGATTGGCACCAGGCCTTAGAAATTTCCTGAGCCTGGCCATGGGTACTTAGTTTCCAGGATCACTTAATAACAGGATCACTTACAAAAATCACAATCCCTTTTTTTACACAATTTTTTTATGAAGTCCAGTCACAAACATTAATTAATGTCAAACCATTAGGGGTCTTCCCATGTACATAGATAAGGTAAAGCAAGAGATTAAACTGCCAGAAAAGGTACGGATATTCGACACCACCCTCCGTGATGGTGAGCAAACGCCAGGGGTGGCTATAACGCCGGACGAAAAGATTAGAATAGCCAAGAGGCTGGACCGCTTAGGAGTGGATATTATAGAAGTGGGTTTCCCAGCTGCGTCACTGGGTGAGCAAAGGGCTGCCCGTGAAATAAAGGGTCTGGGTCTGAATGCACAGGTATGTGGTTTGGCAAGGGTTCTGCAGGAAGATATAGATGCAGCCCTGGACTCTGACGTGGATTACATTCACACTTTCATTGGAACCTCCCCTTTACACCGGGAGTACAAGTTACACATGAGTCAGGAGGAAATACTCAACAAGGCAACCGAAGCTGTGGAGTACATCAAAGATCACGGGATCATTGCTGAGTTTTCGGCTGAAGATGCTACCCGAACAGAGTTTGAATTCCTTAAAAATATTTACACAGCAGTAGAAGAGGCTGGAGCAGATATAATCAACGTTCCAGACACAGTTGGAGTATTAGTACCGGTATCAATGCATAGTCTCATAAGCGACCTAAAGGATGTAGTTAACATTCCCATAAGCGTGCACTGCCATGATGATTTTGGTCTGGCTGTGGCCAACAGCCTGGCAGCAGTGGAAGCTGGTGCCGAGCAGGTTCACGCCACCATCAATGGTCTGGGGGAAAGGGCAGGAAACGCCTCTCTGGAAGAGGTGGTAATGGCTCTAATGGTCAATTATGGGGTTAAAACCAATATAACTACCGAACTTTTGGTCAGCACATCTGAACTGGTTTCCAGGATAACCGGGGTGAAAATGCCCCCTAACAAGGCCATAGTGGGTGAGAATGCCTTTGCCCATGAGGCAGGAATACATGTCCACGGAGTCCTACAGAAGGCAGAGACATATGAACCTCTTAAACCTGAAATGGTAGGTCACACCCGCCGTATAGTTATGGGAAAACACACCGGTGCTCGTGCCATAAGGTCTAAACTGGATGACTATGGAATTGAAATGGAAGAAGATCAGTTTTGCACCCTGTACGACCAGGTGAAGAAACTGGGAGATAAGGGCAAAATGGTGACTGATGCCGATCTTCAGGCCATGGCAGAAACCGTACTGGGAAAACCCAAGGAAGAAAAGGTCAAACTGGAAGGTTTCACGGTTATGACTGGTGATAACGTACTCCCAACTGCTACAGTTAAACTTAACATCGATGGTAAGATAAAAACTGCTGCCAAAACAGGTGTAGGGCCAGTTGATGCAGCTATCAATGCAATACAAAATTTAGTAGGGGACACTGCAGATATAGAACTTAAAGAATATCATATTGAAGCAATAACTGGCGGTACAAATGCCCTGGCTGAAGTATTCGTAATTATGGCTGATTCTGATGGTAACAGTGCTACTGGGCGTTCTACTGTGGAAGATGTGGTAATGGCAAGTGTAGAAGCAGTTTTAGATGCAATAAACAAAATTCTTATTGAAAGATAATTGGGGTCATGATAATTGAAAGGATACAAATAAGCACGCAGAATCATTATAAAATGGAAAACATATAAATTAACAAATAATAATTAGTTAACAGTTAATAATTAGTTAACAGTTTAGAATTTTCTATAAATTTCAGGAGCACAGATAATCATGGCCAGTGCAACTATCCTGGTGGTGGAAGATGAAAGAATCACCGCTGAAGACATCCGAGCAGGACTGAAATTTGCAGGTTATAAAGTACCCGCAGTATGTTCTACAGGGGAAGATGCTGTTCAACAAGCTGGAAGACTAGAACCTGATTTAGTCCTAATGGATATTAAATTAGAGGGCGAAATGGATGGTATTGAGGCAGCTGCGGAGATAAAAAAATCACACGATATTCCCGTAATTTACCTAACTGCTTATTCTGATGAGGAGACTGTGGAAAGAGCTAAATTAACCGAGCCTTCGGGCTTTTTGGTTAAAGGTCAGGGGCTTTTAAGTAAACCATTCGATGAGAATGAACTACATGCTGCCATTGAAATTACATTATACCGGCATCAGATGGAAAAAGAACATGATCAGATTTCATCAACCATGTTAATGAAAACCAGTGAAGCAGTAATAGCAACCAATTCCACTGGTCAGATCAAATTCATCAATAACCTGGCTGAGGAAATAACGGGCTGGAGAAAGGATGATGCTTTGGGTAAGGATCTCCACGAAGTTTTCTTACCAATCTCTGAAATAAATGATGAATCATCCCTGGAAGATGCTTTGGCCGCAGGGGAATTACCGGAAATAATTTCCCGCAATGGTGCTCGCTTCCGTATTAAAGGGACTGTAACTCCTATAAAAGATTACAAGCATCAGATTAGCGGTATGGTGGTATCTTTCCAACTTCATAATGATTGATGGGAAACTTTATGAAAAGTAGTTCAATAGACAGCAGATATACTGGGGAGGCATGAAATGGGAAACGTAGACATCTTGATAGTGGAAGATGAGAGAATAACTGCTGAAGACATAAAAAAAGCTTTAAATAGTGTTGGGTTTAACGTACCGACCATTGTAAGTTCGGGTGAAGATGCTATAAGGGCTTGTGATGAGTTAGAACCTGATCTGGTGCTCATGGACATCAAACTGGAGGGGGAAATGGATGGTATTCAGGCCGCAGAAAAGATCCGCTCCAAAATGGGAATCCCCATAATCTACCTCACTGCATTTTCCGATGAAAAAACAGTTCAAAGGGCTAAAGTAACTGAACCTTCTGGATTTATTCTCAAGCAACCCTACGGATTTTTACGCAAACCATTCGAAGAAAGTGAACTCAACACTGCTATTGAGATAACTTTGTATCGGGATAGGCTGGAAAAAAGGCTTCGAAAACATGATAAATGGTTAGGGGCCACATTGAGGAGTATCAGTGATGGGGTAATTGCCACGGATCCCCAGGCTCAGGTTAAATTCATGAATTCCATGGCTGAAGAATTAACTGGATGGCTGGAGGAAGATGCGTTGGGTCATGATGTGCGGGATATATTTAAACCCATGGATTACAAATTTCCCCAGGGGGAGGATGTTTCTGTGGATGAGTCACGTTTCAAGAAAGCTATTCTTCCGGCAAAGGATGGAAGTAAATTAACAGTAGATGGTAGTGTAACATTCATTAAAGATTTTGAGGGGAATGTAGACGGCCTTGTGGTAATATTCCGTGCAATTGACTGAAATCATCAAAAGTGAATTAATAGTGGGATTAGTTAGTAGTTTGAATAAAATCTTAATGTCTTTCTAATTTTTACCCTTCATACTATTTTTTCTATTTAATTGAGACTTATGGCGATTGTTTTCAGAGATATCTGTATTTTTTATTTCCATTATTCCTCATTGACTTTGTTGAATTTCCATCCCCCAGAAAACTGTTCAGGGAAACAAAAAAAATGTTCTTACTGTGGAATTTATATCATAAATACTAGATTTAAACGGATATTTAACTTTTAAAACATTATAATCAGTGTTATTTGCCTAAAAGACTGCGTCACAAAATATATATAATATTAATAACACTTTTAGAACCATAGTATATCAATGGAGGTTAAGCGAATGTCAGAGGAAAATGTGGTGTACATTGGAAACAAACCGGTAATGAACTATGTATTAGCTGTAGTAACACAGATGAACGGCGGCACTTCTGAAGTGATACTCAAAGCTAGAGGAAGAGCCATTTCACGAGCAGTAGATGTTGCAGAGATAGTCAGAAACAGATTCATAACTGATGTGGGTATTGGTAGAATTGACATATGCACAGAAGAAATTATGAATAACGAGGGAACCTCAACCAACGTTTCGGCCATTGAGATACAGCTTGCAAAGGAATTCAGTAAATAGTTTTAAACCTCCTTTTTCCTTTTTATATATCTTTTAATAAAATTTAAAGACTTAAACCTTTATTTTTGGAAAATAACAACATAAATATCCATTATTGGATTATTAAACTCCAATTTTTAATCATCTTAATTCTGAAATCTTATTCATTCAGATATTCATGAATATAATATATTGAGTTTAATGAGATTAAAAAAGCTTTAAAATAAAAATTTTCCAAAAAAAGAATAATGGAAGAAGATAAAAATCTTCTTTGTTTTACAAGAATACCATCAAGATTTATTTTCTTTTTTGTTCTTCCTTCGGTTACGCACAGTTCTACCAACCACTAATAGGGCAATTATGATAAAAACAGCCCCACCAATGTAGTAAATGTATACGGACGTTGGCGCGCTTTTCTTGTCGTTGTTAAGGGCGTAGAGTGATCCGTCATCTGCACCAACGTATATCATATTCCCGTAAGTTGCTGGGGAAGATTCTATAGGTTGATTTATAATACCATAGCCCGGATTGTAGGTCCACTCTTCATTACCATTGTACTTGTTTACAATGTAAACTGCACCTCCACTGGATCCGAATACTATTTTGTTGTCCATAATGGCAGCAGTGGTTTTTACAGCTCCACTAGCGGTGTAATTCCATTTTTCAACACCATTCCGGGTGTCTAAACACATTATTTTACCGTTATCCGCTCCCACAAATAGGCTGTTATCATTGGGGTCGATGGTTGGTGAGGATACTACTGGTTTCCCCATATCGTAATTCCACTTTAGTGTTCCGTTTTCTATGATAATGGCATATATTTTCCCATCGTTTGATCCAACATAAACAATATCGTTCATTACTGTCGGGGACGATTGTACCTTATCACCTGTAGTGTATTCCCATGATTTATTTCCGGTGTTAATATCAAGGGCGTATACTTTCCCATCATCAGATCCAATTATTAATTTATCTCCGGAGATAACTGGGGATGATTTAACAGCATTACCTGTATTGTATTCCCATTTTTTGGTCCCGTTTGATGTGTAAATGGCATATATTCTCCCATCATCTGAACCAACATAGGCTGTGTTGTTCTGCACTAATGGTGAGGAAGCGATGGAGTTACCTGTTTTGTATTTCCATTTAACATTTCCGTTTTTAATATCCTGAGCGTAAAGATATCCGTCTGTTGATCCTATGTATAGATAATCTCCTGATATGGAAGGGGAAGATATCACAGAACCTTCAGTTTTATAATCCCATAGTTTGGTGCCGTCTTCAAGGTTAACTGCATATACATGGTGGTCTTGAGAACCAAAATATGCCACTTTGTTAAGTATGGCTGGGGATGATTTTATAGCACCTTGGGTGCTGAAATACCAGACATTAGGTGTGAAATCAGCGGCCTGATCCATGTAACCGGTACGTTGGGCGTTTTCATGGAACATGCTCCAATCAGCCCCTGCGACGGCTGCTGGCGATGCCAGAAGGCAGGTTATCATAAATCCCAATAACAATTGTTTTCTTCCCATATTCATTTATATCACCTGATCTTATGTATTCTCTAAATAAACTAAAATCTCCTAAATGTCCCTGTTAAATCGGGTTACGCCCATTGCAAAGAACAGTAACGTGAAACCCAGAAGAACAACTATTTCAACCCATACATCCCCTATTCCTGCTCCTTTTAACATAACTCCTCTTAATGCGTTGTTTGCATAGGTTAAAGGCGCTAAGTATGCTATTTTCTGGAATATCCAGGGCATGGTTTCCAGAGGATAGAATACTCCAGATATGAACATCATGGGCATGCTGAAGGGCATTACCATCTGGACGTAATCTTCCTGGGTACTGACTCTAGCAGAAACCATTATACCGAAACCGACAAAGCAAAGGGCTGTAAGTATCAGTAGGAGTATGGTAAGTAACATACTACCGGCTATAGTGATATTAAACAGCACAATGGCCGCGCCTATCAGCACCAGGGCAGTTGAAGTTTGAATAACCAGCCTGGATATGATTTTACCACCGACCACGGTAGCCACGCTGGTTGGCGTCATGAAAAGTCTGGCTAGTTCTCCTCGTTCTCGTTCTCCTGCTAGGGATTCTCCCATACTCATCATTGCCCCCATCATAACGGTCATGGCCAGGATTGCGGGCACCAGGAAGTCAATGTATTTGATGTCTCCGTAGATCTTGTTGACCTGGAAATTGATGGAGTTCATGATATTCTGGAAGTTAATGGAGGATAATGATGAAGTGGGCTGAACACTCTGTGACTGTACTTGAATGGATGAGGGCTGAGCAGATTGGCTTTGCATTGCTTCCAGTTTTTGCATTCCAATTTGGGAAGATATCTGGCTGAATAAGGCTTGGGTTATTGGAACCAACGTTTGGGTGGCCATTTGATCTGATGAATCAACATAGATTACCACGGATTTAGAGTTGCTGCTATTGAGATTTTCATAGTCCGGCGGCAGTAAAATGGCTGCCTTCACTTGTCCCGATTCAACCATTTCCCGGCCCCTCTGAGGGTCGCTAATTATATCTTTCACATCATAAAGGGACATTCCCTTAATGGCGTTGAGAGTGGTGTCGGTCACCGGACCATCAGTCTGTTTAACCACCACTACTGGAATGTTTTCGATGGTTCCTCCCATACCATAACCAAAAAGAGCGATCATCAGTATGGGGAAAAGGAAGATTGAAAATAAACGGGGTTTATGTCTCCACAGAACCAGTAGATCCTTTTTAATCATCCACATAATTTTTTTGGTTTCTACCATCCTCTATTCACTTCCTTTTTCCCCTTTATTGGGCTTTTTAGCAGTAACTTTCATGAAAACATCCTCTAATGAAGGGTCTTTGGTGGAAATTGAGGTTATGTTCCCACCAGTTTCCATAATTGCCGATATTACCTGGGTTACCGCATTTTCAGTGTTGGCTAATTTAAAGGCTAGCCTACCTGATCGGTGGCAGTCAATATCCAGAACACAGGGAATTTGAGATAATCGATTAACCAGTTCAGTATCTGAAATATCAACCATTAAACTCATTTCTCTCGCTTTATCTATTTCAGATTCCTTTGCAACTTCTTTAAGCTTACAGAACGATGGATGATCACTGTTATCTGTCCCCTCCATTTCACGCACAATTTCCCCGATTTTAGTTTCCCCACATTCTTCTTGCGTTAGTATGGTGTCTTTCAATCCCTGTGGGGTGTCAAATGCAGCCAATTCTCCTTGATTGATTATACCCACATGGTCACAGAGCATGTCCACTTCGTACATGTCGTGTGAGCACAGGATGATGGTGTGTCCCTTCTGGTTGAGTTCGTCTATAAGATCCCATAGAACACTTTTAGTGGTAGGGTCCAGACCAATGGTAGGTTCATCCAGGAAGAGGATGTCTGGTTGGTGTACTAGGCTGGCAACCACAGATACTTTCTGTTTCTGCCCTCCAGATAATTGCTTAACCAGTTTATTCTCAGCGTACTTGATATCCACCAGTTCCATTAACTCGTCAATTCTCCTTTCTTTAAGGTCTTTGGGCATCCCGTAGTAATCAGCACAGAGTTCTGCATTTTCCCGAGCTGTAAGATCAGCGTAAAGACTGACTAGCTGTGGAACCATCCCTATTTTTTGACGAACCTCGTTGGGTTTTTTTATGATATCATAACTGGCCACTTTCGCTGTTCCGGATGTAGGGGGAATCAGGCAAGTTAACATTTTTATAGTAGTGGTTTTACCCGCCCCATTAGGGCCTAAAAAACCGAATATGCTTCTATCTTTAACTTTTAAGTTTAAAGCATCAACTGCTTTAAAATCACCATATAATTTGGTGAGATCAGAGGTTTCGATGGCATATTTCATACCTTTAACTCCTATTATTTTTTATATACATGACATCTTCTAAAAAATCTTCATACAGATTATTTTTCCGTGTTTTAAAGAAATTTCTTATCTTGTCCAGGGTTTCTATTCCTTCAGGGGTTATTTCATAATATTTAACTTTTCTTTTCCCATGATTTTCCCAGGTACCCTTAATAAGGCCTTTCTTTTCCAGTTGGTGTAATTTTGGATAGATGATGCTGGCACTGGGCATTTTAACTTTATCACTGAATGGCGAAGATTCGTGGAGTTGGGTCATGATCTCATAACCATGCTGTCCCTTTTTACTGATAAGCCAGAGCATGATTATTGGGCCGGAACCTCTCATAATCCCTCTGACCAGTTTTCTTTCAAACTGATTCAAATTTTTGAATACTTCATGGTTTTCCATGGCATTACGGTAGTAACCCCTTGATTTTTTAAGTTCTTCTGCAGGTTCTTTATCACTGGAACCTTCAGTTGGATTGTCTCTAAATGATTCATCACCCATTCACTTCACACCTCCTCTATTCCCATTATTGATATATCAAATTTCGACATAGTTTAATTAGATATATCCACTTTCCATATAAAGGTTGTGTAAAACTCAACTAGGAATTATTCTAAATAAAGTATAGTATGTTCCCATTTTATCATGTCACCCCTTAAAATGCGAAAAAAGTTTAGTGGAATTTCGAAGAAGATAATGAATTTCGAAAAATATATCCCAATTACTATAAAAAGTGTGTATACATGAAAATAGGATTTTCAACTTTGGCTCTTTTCATGAAGTCCTTTGAGGATTTTCTGGACACCGCGACTGCTGATGGCTTTGATCTGGTGGAAATATTATGTGAAGGTCCCTACTGGCCCCGGAATATTCTCAGCCAGGCCGAGGGTCTGGATGTATTTGCCTCCTATGATGTGGATGTTTTCCTGCATGCCCCCACCATAGACCTGAACCCTGCCAGTATGAATCAGGGTATTCGGGATGAAACCCTCCGCCAAATCAAGGAAACACTGGATTTAGCATCAAAAATAGGCGCAGAGGCCATAACCACTCACCCTGGAGTGATCCATCGATTGGAAGATAGAATCCGGGAAATGGGTAAACATTTTGCCATTGAAACCTTAAAAAAGGCCAATCAATACGCAGAGGATCTGGGTGTTATTTTATCCGTGGAAAACATGCCTCATCGATATGCTTATTTCTGTAACACCGCACAGGAACACTCTTACTTCCTGGATCAATGTGGCTGTCACGCCACAGTAGATCTGGGTCATGCCAACACCACCAACCATCCTGGTTCATTTTTAAAACTTGAAAAAATATATTACTATCATTTAAGTGATAATAACGGTGAAAAGGATCAGCACGTGGCCCTGGGTGAAGGAACCCTTGATTTAAGTCTCATAAATGGTATTGAAAGGGGAATAATTGAATTAAACAATTACGACGATGTTTTAAAAAGTCGAAATCTTCTCCTAAACCTATCGAAATAACTCAATCCAGGATAATGCAATAATAAGTCTAACTTTCCAAGGATATTAACAAGTCGAAATGAATAAAAATAGATAAATTATAATTAATGGGGGTTTTTAAATGTCCAGTGAAGTGTATTTTTCTAATTTCAGATCCAGGAGCCAGGGAGAAAACAAAAACAGTAAGATAAAACAGTTATTTGACAGGGCAGGTTTTGGGGAATTCATTAATAAAAATGATTTAACTGCCATTAAACTCCATTTTGGGGAAAAAGGCAACGACGCGTTTCTTAAACCGGTTTTGATAAATTCAGTGGTTGAAAAAACTCTGGAATATCGGGCTAAACCGTTCCTAACCGATACCAACACTCTATATTATGGTAGTCGCCATAATGCAGTAGACCATCTCCAGACTGCAATGAAAAACGGTTTTGCCTATGCAGTTACCGGAGTTCCGGTGATCATTGCCGATGGAATACGTGGTGATAACTGGATTCCGGTGAATGTAGGGTTGAATCATTTCTCAAAGGTGAAAATCGCCGGTGATATTGAAAAATCAGACAGTATGCTGGTTTTATCCCACTTCAAGGGACATGGGATGAGTGGGTTTGGTGGGGCGATTAAGAATCTGGCCATGGGATGCGCATCGGCCCCTGGAAAAATAGAACAACACCAGTGCGCCAAACCAATCATCACTGAGGAATGCACTGGCTGCGAAACCTGCATTGGATCCTGCCCAGTATCGGTGATGTCTCTGGTGGAAGGTAAAGCAGTTTACGATAGGGGAGAATGCATAGCCTGCAACAACTGTCTCTCCAACTGTCCGGAATCTGCCATAGAACTGGATTTGGATTCACTACCGGAATTCATGGAAAGAATGGTGGAATACGCCTTTGGTGCGGTTATAAATAAAGAAGGGAAAGTGGGTTACATTAATTTCCTCATGGATATCACCCCTGACTGTGACTGTGAATCATTCAGTGATGCGTCTATTGTCCCGGACATCGGCATACTGGCATCCAATGATCCCGTGGCCCTGGATAAGGCCAGTTATGATCTGGTGAATCAGGAAGCTGGATTGGAAAATTCTCTCCTGGAACATCATCATCACCAGGGTGGTGATAAATTCAGGGGAGTCTGGGAAGGTGTGGATGGAAGGGTGCTCTTGGAGTATGCCGAAGAAATTGGGATGGGCTTTCAAAAATATGAATTAATAACTTTATAAAGTTTTTATAACCGCTTATTATATTTTATTATTGGGTTTAATCACTAAATCATACTTTTTAGGGGGAGGGGAAAATGGCTTATATATTTTTCCATTTTTTCCCCAGAGCAAGGTATTAAATAAATGATGATAAAACGCAAATAATAAGTGTTAATTTTCTATCTTCAATTAGATCTGCTAAGAGAGGGGTTTTAAATGGATACAGCTTATACCTGGCTGATACTGGGGATAATTGGTGCATTAATAATGCTGGGGATTCAATTTTATTCTAAACGAGCGTTAACCGCGAAAAAAATAATAGAAATATCTCTTTTATCATTCCTGGTTATTACTGTTGGCTTAGGTTCTATCTGGGCATCTATAGGTCATTCCTTCTTTGCCAACCAAGTGGCTGCATCCATTGGATGGGCTACTGGAAGTCCATTTCAACAGGAAGTGGCCTTTGCCAATCTGGCCTTTGGGGTTCTGGGAGTCTTATGCGTCTGGATCAGGGGTAATTTCTGGACAGCAACGGTTATAGGGGTTTCTATCTTCCTTTTGGGCGATGCTCTGGGACATATAAGTAACATCTTTGGCACTGGCAATTATGCATCTGGAAATGCAGGAGCAGTCCTGGTTCTAGATATACTGGTACCTATGCTCTTAATAGGGCTGCTGGTGGCCTACCGAATTATGGAAGAAAGGGCAGTGCGCAGTGCCATTAAGAGTCTGGAAAGATCATTATAGATTATGGCAAACCTGTCATTATAAAAACTAGAATTCTATCATTATAAAATCGAGAAACAATTAAAAGCTAATTTAGGGTTATCATACTTTAATTAGTTATAATTAATTACGTGCTATTAAATTCACCATATCGGGGTTGGCCATTTGCAGGATAATGAAAAAACTGTAAAATCAACAGGAATTAATGTCCGACGCATAGAAACCCTGGTGGATGGTATTTTTGCCATAGCAATGACCCTCCTGGTTTTGGGAATTGCAGTACCTTCCGTTGCCAATCCCACTGAAGCCAGCCTTTATAAAGCCCTATTTGATCTTCTCCCTAATTTTTACAGTTACTTCATCAGCTTTGTTCTTCTGGCTGTTTTCTGGAGGATTAACCACCTTCAGTTTAACCGTATTAAACGAGCAGATGGCACCTTGTTATGGATAATCATTATATGGCTTCTTTTCGTGGCACTGGTGCCTTTTTCAGCTTTTTTTGTAGGGGAATACGGGAATTTCCAGATTCCCAACATTTTTTTCGACCTGAACCTCTTTTTTATAGGATTTCTACTATTTCTTAACTGGCGTCATGCCATCAACCAGGGGCTGGTGGATAAAGTTGATGAGGAAACCCTAAAGTCAAGCTTAAAAGTTAATCTAATGTTACCGGTAATTTCTCTGGTGGCTGCTGGAATCACATTCCTCCCCTTTATGAATGAATGGGGATATGGCTGGTCTAGTCTGGTTTACCTGATTATTCCCTTATTAAAACGTTACCAGTGATCATTGGGGTAATTTAATTAAAAATACTAAACCAGTTCAGGAAATATATTTTTTAAGTGTGTATCTTCCAAGAGTTTATCTTCCTTTAAAAAGTTGAAAAAAACTGTAAATGGTGAATAACAGGCATATGTTGAATAAACTAAATCAGAAAAGGGATCAAGGATCATAATTTGGTTAAAAACATAATCTGACCCTAAAAATCAATATCCAGAATTTCCTTAATATTGCCCACCACCACATCCGCAGCTTCCATAACCTTTCGTGATGTTTCTTTATCCTGTTGTGTGGTTATAACTCCCATATCTGCCTCTTTAAGTGCTAGGATGTCGTTGGCACTGTTACCAACCATCATCACCTTGTATCTTTCTTTAAGTCCAGCCACAATTTCCCTTTTCCTCTGGGCATCAGCAGTGCCGAAGACGTTTTCAGAGGGAATGTGAATATAACTGGCCAGCTCCATCAGGGATTTAGTCCGGTCTCCAGAGGCCACATAGATATGGAATGATCTTTTTTTAAGTTCCTCCACCACCTCCGAAACTTCAGGGAATATCTTACCTCCGGCAGTGATGGTGAATTCAATATCACCACTTCGGGTATTGACAATGAATCCGGATCCACTGCATATCTGGACGTTATAATTTTTATTAGAAACGGCGTGAATGGTATCCTGAATATCACTGATTTCAGCATTTTCATTCTTAATAAGCGGTAATATTTCATCCTTTTGAACATCTGAAGAAGAGTAGCTTATATCAAAAGGCACCTTGTTGCGTACAATGAATTGGTGGATGGTCTGGTCTGGTCTGGCATTAATCAGGCAACTGGAAGGATCAGTCTGAAGGACTACCAGGGCCCGGTGGGGATGCTCATCAACCAGATCAATGGAACTGATGTTGTCATAAATAATTCCACTATTAAGGTTTTTAATAGCCCTGTACCTGGAGATTAGGGTTCCGGAGTTATCGAAAACAACAGCTTTCATGTTTCTTAATTTGCTCCTGGTGACTTATAATTAATTACTATATTATTCAGGAGGTCAATTAAAATTGATAAACATTTGAAATAAAAAATTTAATGAAAATTTCAGGCTATTAAGGTGGAGTAAATGAAATAAACTCCTAATAACACCAGGAAAACTCCACAGATAATCATCATGATCCGGTAACGCTTACCCGGGAGTACATGCCTTCCTTTACTGGTGAAAAATGACACTAAACTGTACCAGCTGAGATCTGCCCCCCAATGACCCACCAGGAAACTTAAAACCCCAATGATCCCGGCTAACTCTATTCCCTTGAGCATGAAGGCCCAACCCACAGTAGCCCACCAGAGGTAGAAGTAGGGATTGGTGACACTGGTGATGACTCCACTTAAAACTGATCCCCGTTTTTCAATAGGCTTATCATCACCTGGTATCTCTTCAGGAACCGGGGATCTGGCGATGCTGTAGCCAATGTAGATTAACATCACTCCTCCAATTCCCCCGATGACCATGGTAATTGTCTGGGATCCAATAACCCACCCTAAACCCAGTACCAGGAGTATAATCAGGCTGATCTCAGCAATAACATGACCCAGAACCACCAGGGGCCCAGCCTGGGATCCTTTTCTAAGAGAATCAGAAATAGTAACAGTCAACATGGGTCCGGGGACCATTGCCCCGGATAAACCCACCCAGAAGGAGGCAGTTGCGAATAAAATAATTTCTAACCACATTTAAATCATTTTTTTAGATACATAGTTTGGAAAATAAATATTCCTGATTATTATTAATTGATTCCCTTGGAAAAAATGGATATTAATTATTATGAGTATAAATAGTGTACTTTTTGATGTGATATCTGAAATAAAGTATTATTCCTATTATGGGTCAACAAACACCTGAATTCTAAATACACCAGTGTTTAGGTTTGATTTAACACTTCTATAATCCGGGATAAGTGCTGATCTATATCTGCAATCTGCTCATCAGAGAGGGATCTGTTTCTGGATAAAAACTGGAAGCGTTCGTACACATGGCCCATTCTACTCAGAACTTCGCTTCGATTTACTTTCTGGTACATTCACATCACCAGAACTAGATTGAACTTTCAAACCTATATATTTTACCCAAAGGGAAGGGTTGGACTTCCCCACCTTTCCAAAACTAAAAAAAGGGATTAGAATTAGCTCATGAAATCAAAATCCGTTCCAATGCCCTGTTCCCGGGCCCTTCGGTATATGAGCCCGGCAGTAACCACATCCTGAACAGCCAGGCCAGTGGAGTCAAATACGGTGATCTCGTTGCCCTCTCTACCTGTTTCCTTTCCAATAACCACATCTCCCAGTTTGGCATGGATATCCTTCCTTTTAAGAACATTTTGTGAGACTGGGACGTTGATTTCACCACTGTGGCTGGCCTGATCCCATGAATCAATAATGATCTTTGACTTTAAGAGTAACCGGGTTTCTAATTCCTGCTTACTGGGAGCATCAGCGCCCATGGCATTAATATGAGTCCCGGGACTGATCCATTCAGCTTTGATCAGGGGCTTCCGGGAGGGGGTGGTGGTAACCACCACATCCACATTTTTCACTGCTTCTTCGGCACTTTCAACTGCTTCCACAGGGAAACCATAGATTTCTGTGGCTGCTTTGGCGAAGTTGGTACGGGTGCTGCAGGTCCTGCAGAAAACTTTGGCTTTTTGAATGTCCATCACTTCATTCAGGGCCATCAACTGTGTGCAAGCCTGTTTACCGGCCCCAATTATTCCAAGGGTTTCTGAATCGGGTCTGGCCAGGTATTTGGTGGCCACCCCGGCCGATGCACCGGTCCGAAGATCAGTAACTAGGGTCCCGTCCATCACCGCCATGGGGAACCCAGTTTCTGGATCAACCAGTTCAATGACTGCCATCACCGTGGGTAACTGGTGTTCCAGGGGGTTTTGAGGATGCACATTCACGCATTTAACTCCGGCTTCTTCACTACTGCGCACGTAACAGGGCATGATCCTTAGATCTCCTTCCTGGAAAAACAGGTACTCCTTGGCAGGCATCTGCACGTTACGCTCTGCAAAGTCCTTAAAAGCAGTTTCAACTGATTCAACAACTTCTTTCATGCTAATAAGTTCTTTTATTTCACTTTGTTTTAGTAAAAGAGTTCCGGACATGAATTTGCACCTCTTAATCTTTAAACCATGATATCAATTAACAAAACTCAAGTAATTAACCCATTGCTATTACTAAATAATCTAATTTTTCTAAATAATCAATTCTTTTAAATAATTAGATTTTTTGGGACCTAATACACGGGGATTTTATAGATGTAAACACATTTAACTATAACTATTTGTGCATATGAGAACACTTTTTAGGAAATTAAGGTTGCACATGGATTTTAATAAGCTCAACAAACATAAAAACAAATGGGAAACTTACAGTAGTCATATTATTTTGCCATTAAAATCTTGTGTGGAAAATGAAGGATTTAAACAAGCGATTCTGGGAAATAGACGTCTTGCGAGGTCTAGCTATATTGGTGATGGTGATTTATCACCTGATCTTTGATCTCACTTACTTCGGGATATTCTCCTTTAACCTCTCATCAGGATTCCTATGGTGGTTCACCCGTGCAGTAGCCTTTATCTTCCTGTTCCTAGTGGGGGTTTCCCTCACTCTGAGTTACACCCGGAGGCAACTACAGGGGCTGGAACAGGTAAATGAAACCCTTTTCACTAAGTATTTCAAAAGAGGGGTTAAGATATTCTTACTGGGATTGTTGGTCACCCTGGCCACTTGGATCTTCATCCCCGATGATTTCATAGTTTTCGGAGTCTTGCATTTCATTGGAATAGCAATAATCCTGGAATATCCCTTCTTAAACAAGAAATATCTTAATCTGGTTCTGGGATTCATCTTCATCATCGCTGGTTTCATCCTGGCCCAGTTTGCAGTCAGTTATCCCTGGCTGTTATGGTTAGGCTTGAAACCTGCCGGATTCATAACCGTGGACTACTTCCCATTACTTCCCTGGTTGGGGGTGGTTTCCCTGGGACTTTTCACCGGAAAAATACTTTATCCCGATTACAAGAGGAGATTCCACCTACCGAAACTTTCCAAAAACCCCTCTATAGAGATATTCAGCTTCATGGGACGGCACTCCCTACTCATCTACCTCCTGCACCAACCACTGCTCATACTGATCCTTTACCTTATGGGTGTACTGGATTTGGGAAATTTATTTCATTTTATGAATGTATGGTAAAAATAGGCACTAAGTTTCTACAGATTACTAATTAAAAATTCAGAATTTAGCATCATTCAGAATCTAACATTGATTTCAGTACCTACTAATTTGATGTCCAGTAGAAGTTTGGTATGTTCAGTGATGCGAATAAACGTTGACTCCAACTCAGAACAGGCCCATCATTTTAATTCAAATTTAAAACCCACATGGTGCTTAGGGATGCCAATGGAAAAGAAATATGTTGAAATGTAGGCATATGACTTCCATATGAAATTATAAATTTGATAAAAACATTAATAACCAATTTTATCAGGAAAAAATCTATTAAATCTTTTTAATCAGGGTGAATCGGTCTTTGCCCTCCTGATTTTTCATTTCTTACCGGGTGAGAAGCAACTCCTGAGGAGTAATTAATCTTTAGAATGGTAAATATAATAAGATTCATTTTCTAAAACAAAGGATGGTAATGATTAACTAGTACTAGATTTGCTACTCACATATTTTAGGTGGGAATATGAATATTTTGGAAAAATCACAATCAATCAGGAATCATGAATTAACCTCAAAAGATAATCTGGAAACATTCATTAAACAAATAGAAAAGGATAATTCTAGTATAAGGGCATTTGTTGAACTTAAATTTGATGATGCCCGGAAAAAGGCAGAAGAAATTGATGATAAAATAAATAATGGCCAGAAAGTTGGAAAGTTGGCCGGTATGGTAGTAGGGATCAAGAGTAACATTAATGTGGAGGATTTCCACATCACCGCAGCCTCACCAACCCTGGAAAACTATCTGGGAAGTTACGATGCCACTGTAACCCGGAGGATAAAGGCTGAGGATGGGATCATAATTGGTATGACCAACATGGATGAATTCGCAGCGGGAAGTTCCACCGAAACATCTTTCTTCGGACACACCGACAACCCAGCAGCACCCGGACGTATACCTGGTGGATCCAGTGGGGGCAGTGCGGCGGCAATTGCCGCTGGGATGTGTGACTTGGCCTTGGGTTCAGATACCGGGGGGTCCATCCGTAACCCCGCATCCCACTGTGGGGTGATGGGATTCAAACCAACCTACGGTGCAGTGAGCAGGCAGGGACTGCTGGATCTGGCCATGAGTTTCGACCAGATCGGACCATTCTCAACGGACGCCAGTGGTGTGGCCCTAATGCTGGAAGTCATTGCCGGGGAAGACCGCCGGGAGTGCACTACCATTGACTGGGAAGTGCCAAAATTCACCTCTTCCATCAATGATCCTGAAAATGTACTTAAAGGAATGAAGCTGGGTGTAGTGAAGGAATTCTTTGACGTCTCCGATGAGGCCATAGTTAATATTATTGAAGATCGCATCAACCAGATGCAGGAGGCAGGGGCAGAAGTAGTGGAATTAAACTTCGATTATCTTAAATTATGCCTACCTACCTACTACCTCATAAACTATGTGGAGTTTTTCTCCGCCACCCGAAAATACGATGGTCGAAAATACGGGGAACGAATCGAAGAAGTGTGTGGAGAGGAAGTACTGCGCAGAATACACATGGGCTCCTACATCAGTCAGAAAGAATTCAGTGGCAAGTACTACAAAAAAGCATTACAGGCCCGATCACTCCTAAGAAGAGAAATTACCGGATTACTGAAATATGTGGATGTTTTGGTAGGTCCTACAGTTCCCAAACTCCCACATAAACTGGGCACCTCACTGGAACCTATGGAAATGTATGCCTATGACGTCCTGACCGTTATAGCCAACCTGGCCGGTATACCTGCGGCCAGCACACCTGCCGGGGATGTTAAGGGAATACCCGTAGGAATGCAGTTCCAAGCCAAACCACTGGATGATGAAAAAATAATACAGCTAATGGCAGCTCAGGAAGGATTGAACTAAAATCCTTCCCCTAATTTTTATTTATTTTTTATTATTTTCAAACCAATTATAACTCACTTAAAATCAATTAAAACACTTAAAATCAATTATAACTAATTCAAATGTACAAATAATCAAATTAAACCAGTGAATTCCCATGAAAAAAATAGGCATCCTCTACGTTAAAGGATCACTACCCAACTTCGAGGACTTTGGAAAACTCCCCACCCACCTTTTAAAGGACAACGGGATGGTAAACGGGAAAAAGGCACACGAAGTCCTGGATGGTCTGATAATCCCTGGTGGAAGTATAGTGGAATCAGAAAGCATCACTCCCGACGTGGCCAGGGTCATTAAGAAAATGAACAGCCAGGGGAAATTCATACTGGGAATGTGCTCAGGATTCCAGGTACTGGCCCACAAAACCGACATAGGCCGGAAATCACCCTGCCCAGTGGAACGCGAAGGACTGGGAATACTGGATGTCACATTCCACCCAATGATTGGAACCGACCGGGTGGAAGCAGAAGTAGCCGATGAATCATTCCTCACCAGGGGAATGGTGGGTGAAACAGTCACTGGATTCCACTGCCACACCTACGGGGATATAAGGGGAGAGGCGCCACCAATCTTATTTTCACAGGTTAAAAGAACCGATTACTCAGACAATCCCCGCAAAATACTGGCCGGTGTTCGTAATGATGAAGGAAACGTGGTGGGGGCTATGATTCATGGTTCTCTGGATGAAAATCCCTCCCTGGTTAATAACATCCTGAATTATATGGATACGGATGAAGAAGAAACAAAACAAATCTATCAGGCCAACCAGGAACTTCTAAAGAAAATCAAGGGAGAAATAGGAATCGGTCTGGATATTTACGCTGATTATCGGTTATCCTTCAACGTGGATGGATTGCACCGACCAACCCCTGGAAATAACCCTGAAAATGTAGAAATACCTCCTTTCCTCATGATAGCCAGCACCGGGTCTGATTCCGGGAAAACATTCCTCACCACGGGAATGGTGGGAGCCCTGCGCCGGAAAGGCTACCGGGTGGGAGTTTTAAAGGTGGGCCCGGATACCCGGGACCTGGTGCCAGCCCTCTACCTCAACAAGGAAAGAATGGTCAACTTTTCATCCATTAAAATCGGTGGACTGGGCTGGAAAGATTTGAAAGAAATAATAAACACTTTAAAATGCAAAAAATATGATTTGATATTGATTGAGGGAGTTATGAGTGTTTTCACTGGCCTTTTAAATGAAAAAACACCCTTCTCTGCTGCGGAGATAGCTCTGGCCGGGAACATCCCCACCATCATGGTAACCGGATGTAACAAGGGAGGCATAGAAACCGCGGCACTGGATTTGACTTCTCACCTGGAAATGATGGAGAAACTGGGCATAAAAACAGTTGGAGCTATTTTAAACAAGGTTTATCATGAAGAAATAGCAGAAAACGCCTCTCGCTACATTAAAAAAAGTACCGGACTGGACTGGGTGGCCCGGGTACCCAAGGCCCAGCTGGCAGCCCGTGGTGGAACTCCGGAGGTGGAGATAAAACTGGAAGATTTCTGCCAGAAGGCCATGGAAACAGTGGAACAACACCTCGATGTTGAAGAAATCATGAAAATGGCTAAAAAACCTGAATTTACGGGTTACCGGCCTTACAGTGATATTTTGGATATTTATTTATCCTAATGTTCTCACTATACTTATTAAAAAAATCAATACTCTAAGGGGCCCGTCTCTAAAAATAATTTAATTGTTTATTAATTTTTCTTTTTTTCCATGTATTATCAAATGCTTTTTGTTTAGGGGGATTTGGCTTCATTATTATTTGTAGGTCTTGTGCGTGTTAATCAGTTTTTTGACGAGAATTCGTGCTATTCTGTGTGTTATTAATTATGTACTTTAATTTTTAGATATAACTCCTAAAACAAGATCTTAAAAAAATTAACTATGATAAATTCATTGATCTCTTTAAAAAAAGAAAAAAAGGGGTTGAATGGGTTGGTTTATTTTTTCTTTGGTGTTAGTATTCCTCCGAGTATGGCTAGTATGGCTAGTATGAGGCTTGTTGTTGGTGTTCCTGTTTTTTGCATTGTTATGGTGTTGCTTGCTGCGTTTGCTGTTGTAGGGTTTGTTGTAGGGTTGTTGTTGTTTGGTGTTTCTATGTTAATGTTGAATGGTTTTATTGTGTTTGTGTTTCTGTTGAGTGTTTGTGAGTTTATTGTGGGTATTATGGTGTATTTTCCGCTTGTTAGTGCTTGTAGTGTGAGGTATAGGTAGGGGTCTCCTACTTCTACGTTGTTGAGTGTCCATGTTATTGTTCTGTTTGTGGGGTTGTAGGTGTATGTTCCGCTGTCAACACTGGCTGTTACAAATTCCAAACCTTCCGGTATCTGGAATGACACCAAAACTTTAGCCGCATCATCCGGACCACTATTACTGAGTTTATAAGTTAAAACAAACTTATCACCCACACTAGGATTAACCTTCGAACTTGTAACGTTCATGTACAGATAAGCAGATGGCTGCAATGTCAAACTGGTACCATTGGTAGAAGCCAAATAATTACTGCTACCAGAGTATTCTGCAATTATATTGTAGGTACCGGTGGTCCAGGTTGTGGGGATGGTCCATGTGATAGTCGCTAAACCATTAGAAACATCCACTGTGCTAATAGTAGTGCTGTTTACTTTGTATGTTACTTGTCCGTCTTTTACTGGATTTCCGTTTGAGTCTGTTGTGTGAGTGGTTATAGGCACGGTTTGGCCTGCGTGGCCGTTAACTGGGTCCACGGTGACCGTGGTTGGTGTTGGGTTTACTGTTAGGTTTGCAGTATTGGTTGAAGCCAAGTAATTGACACTACCTGAATACTCTGCAACAATACTGTAAACACCACCAATCCACGTAGTGGGGATGGTCCATGTAATAGTCGCTAAACCATTAGAAACATCCATATTACCGATAGTAGTGCTGTTTACTTTGTATGTTACTTGTCCGTCTTTTACTGGATTTCCGTTTGAGTCTGTTGTGTGAGTGGTTATAGGCACGGTTTGGCCTGCGTGGCCGTTAACTGGGTCCACGGTGACCGTGGTTGGTGTTGGGTTTACTGTTAGGTTTGTGGTGTTGTTAGATGCTAGGTAATTGGCACTGCCTGAGTATTCTGCAATTATATTGTAGGTACCGGTGGTCCAGGTTGTGGGGATGGTCCATGTGATAGTCGTTAAACCATTGATGACATCTGCATTACCTATAAGAGTGTTGTTTACTTTGTATGTTACTTGTCCGTCTTTCACTGGATTTCCGTTGGAGTCTGTTATGTGGGTGTTTATTGTTATGGTTTGGCCTGCGTGGCTGTTAACTGGGTCCACGGTGACCGTGGTTGGTGTTGGGTTTATTGTTAGGTTTGTGGTGTTGTTAGATGCTAGGTAATTGGCACTGCCTGAGTATTCTGCAATTATATTGTAGGTACCGGTGGTCCA
Source organism: Methanobacterium subterraneum (assembly GCF_002813695.1). Lineage (NCBI taxonomy): Archaea > Methanobacteriati > Methanobacteriota > Methanobacteria > Methanobacteriales > Methanobacteriaceae > Methanobacterium > Methanobacterium subterraneum. The sequence continues at coordinate 2,046,130 of NZ_CP017768.1, forward strand.
GGTTGTGGGGATGGTCCATGTGATAGTCGTTAAACCATTGATGACATCTGCATTACCTATAAGAGTGTTGTTTACTTTGTATGTTACTTGTCCGTCTTTCACTGGATTTCCGTTGGAGTCTGTTATGTGGGTGTTTATTGTTATGGTTTGGCCTGCGTGGCTGTTAACTGGGTCCACGGTGACCGTGGTTGGTGTTGGGTTTATTGTTAGGTTTGTGGTGTTGTTAGATGCTAGGTAATTGGCACTGCCTGAGTATTCTGCAATTATATTGTAGGTACCGGTGGTCCAGGTTGTGGGGATGGTCCATGTGATAGTCGTTAAACCATTGATGACATCTGCATTACCTATAAGAGTGTTGTTTACTTTGTATGTTACTTGTCCGTCTTTCACTGGATTTCCGTTGGAGTCTGTTATGTGGGTGTTTATTGTTATGGTTTGGCCTGCGTGGCCGTTAACTGGGTCCAAGGTAATGGTAGTGGGGATGGGGGTTACTGTTAGGTTTGTAGTATTGGTGGAAGCCAAATACTTATGACTACCTAAATAATCTACAACAACACCATAGAAACCACCAATCCACGAAGAGGGAATGGTCCAGTTAATGGTTGCTAGGCCATTGGAGATATCCACTGTGCCAATAGTAGTGCTGTTTACTTTGTATGTTACTTGTCCGTCTTTTACTGGATTTCCGTTGGAGTCTGTTATGTGGGTGTTTATTGTTACAGTTTCACCCGCATCACCTCTAACTGGATCTGCGGTAATGGTGGTAGGAGACTGGTTTATTGTTACTGGTGTTGAAAGTATTTGATTATCAACTGTCACCTTAATATTATCTGAGCCTACGGTTCCTGGTATGTAAAACGATGTTATACTACCATTCACCAGTACATTATCAGCTGGTCTGTAGAGTCCCAAGTAACTTGAGAATTCAACATAGATTCCATCTGGCACATGGCCGTTTTCTGGATCATGATAAGTTCCAGTATTGTCATGCAGTAAATCAACAATAACAGTCGAATTACCGCCATAGAAGATATTAGTAGGGTTAGTTGTCATATTCAGAATCAACCAGGAACTTACGTCAACACTACCATTTGAACTATTAGACACATAACTTAATGGATTTAGGTTTGAACCCCACCAGTTAAGCGTAGCATTCACTGTGCCCATTTCGCTGTGGATCTGACTGTTATTTGGACTGTTTCCAACAATCCTGTTGAAATGAACAACAACCTTACCTCCATAACTCCAAATAGCACCACCCGCACCACTATCACCACCAGCAACACTATCCCCATAGGCGGTGTTGTTGGTGAATGTACTCTCCGTAACAATTAAACCTCCAAGATGATTGTAGATGGCACCACCGTAAGAAGTATAGGCGTTGTTGTTTGTGAACGTACTGTTTGTCACAGTTGAACCTCCACTATTGTAGATGGCCCCACCATCACCAGAAGCGGTGTTATTTTTTAGTGTACTGTTTGTCACAGTTAAACTTCCATTATTGTAGATGGCCCCACCATCACCATAGGCGTAGTTATTTGTGAATGTACTGTTTGTCACAGTTAAACTTCCATTATTGTAGATGGCACCACCATACCAATATGCTGTGTTGTCTGTGAATGCACTGTTTGTCACAGTTAAACTTCCAGCATTATTGAAGATGGCACCACCATAACCTTGTTCTAGATTCATGGTGTTATCTGCCAGTATACAGTTCATCACAGTCAAACGTCCGCCATCCTTGTAGATGGCACCACCATAACGCGCTGCTTTGTTGGTGGTGAGTGTACAGTTTGTCATACTAAAACTTTCACCATCTTTACTGTAGATGGCCCCACCATCCTCAGATACTGTGTTGTTGGTGAGTGTACAGTTTGTCATACTTAAACTTCCACCCTTATTGTAGATGGCCCCACCACAATATGCGCTGTTGTTGGTGAATGTGCTGTTAATTACAGTTAAACTTCCAGCATTATTGAAGATGGCACCACCATAGCGAGTTGCGCTGTTGTTGGTGAATGTGCTGTTAATTACAGTTAAACTTCCACCATCATTGTAGATGGCACCTCCAGAATCATCTCCGAGGCCAGAAATGGTTTTGGTTGTGAATGTACTGTTTGTCACAGTTAAACTTGCAAACTTATTGTAGATTGCACCACCCCAAGCACCAACATGCTGATTTGCGGTGTTGTTGGTGAATGTACAGTTCGTCACAGTTAAACTTCCCCACCAGTTGCAGATGGCACCACCATAAGTTGCGGTGTTGTTGGTGAATGTACAGTTCGTTACAGTTAAATTTCCATTATTGAAGATGGCACCACCCAAAGTTCCCCTGCTGTTTGTGAGTGTTAAGTTAGTTATATTGGCTGTTATTCCTGATAGTATGTTGAATATGCTGTTTCCGTTGTGTTGTCCATTGATTATTGTGTTTTCCTGGTTTTCGCCGGTGATTGTCATGTCTTTGTTTATGGTTATTCCTGATTCGTTGTAGGTTCCTGGTGCTATGTAGATTGTTCCGTTTGTTGTAACTGTGCCTGTGGCATTTGTTATGGTCTTTTTGGGTCCGCTTGTGGTGTTGTATGTGGGTGATAGTCCGTCCCATGTGTCGTTTCCTTCTGTACTGACGTATATTGTGGAATTACTTGATGTGTTGGCTGCGCTTACAGCACTAACACTCAAAGAAAATAAAACCACACCTATTAGTAGTAGAAAGGGAATTTTAGGGATCTTTTTTCTATTTTGGGTTTTCATTGGTCTTTTTCACCTCCTTTATGTCTGTTTTAGATATGGATGGTATTGTCATATCCATAAAACCATACTATAGTTATAATAAATAAAACTTCTGTTTGTATGATTAAAATAGGGGTAATTAAAGTTAGTAAGTACAATCTAAAAGTAAAATAACTTTTAAAATTATAACTGCCTTGAATTAAACGAACTCATAACAAATTAAGTAAAATAAGCAAATAAATTAACATGTATCAGTGTCTCCATAAAGTGATAAAAAAAATATGCAAAAAATATTTAATAAATGCTTAAAATGTTCAATTAACCGAAACAGAAATGATCATAATACAGAATTAAGTCCTTTTAGTTTTAGTAAGAATTTAAAACTATCAAATTAGTCATCAAATCAATTAAAAGTCTAATCACGTGTATTTAATGGATTTTATTAACTTTTAATCATGTAAAAAAAAGAAAGGGGGGGTGTATTTGGTGGTTTATTTTTTCTTTGGTGTTAGTATTCCTCCGAGTATGGCTAGTATGGCTAGTATGAGGCTTGTTGTTGGTGGTCCTGTTTTTTGCATTGTTATGGTGTTGCTTGCTGCGTTTGCTGTTGTAGGGTTTGTTGTAGGGTTGTTGTTGTTTGGTGTTTCTATGTTAATGTTGAATGGTTTTATTGTGTTTGTGTTTCTGTTGAGTGTTTGTGAGTTTATTGTGGGTATTATGGTGTATTTTCCGCTTGTTAGTGCCCTAAGTGTAAGATACAAATAAGGATCTCCTACTTCTACGTTGTTGAGTGTCCATGTTATTGTTCTGTTTGTGGGGTTGTAGGTGTATGTTCCGCTGTCAACACTGGCTGTTACAAATTCCAAACCTTCCGGTATCTGGAATGACACCAAAACTTTAGCCGCATCATCCGGACCACTATTACTGAGTTTATAAGTTAAAACAAACTTATCACCCACACTAGGATTAACCTTCGAACTTGTAACGTTCATGTACAGATAAGCAGATGGCTGCAATGTCAAACTGGTACCATTGGTAGAAGCCAAATAATTACTGCTACCAGAGTATTCTGCAATTATATTGTAGATGCCGCTGGTCCAGGTAGTGGGAATGGTCCAGTTAATGGTTGCTAGGCCATTGGAGATATCCACTGTGCCAATAGTAGTGCTGTTTACTTTGTATGTTACTTTTCCTTCGTTCACTGGATTTCCGTTGGAGTCTGTTATGTGGGTTTTTATTGTTATGGTTTGGCCTGCGTGGCTGTTAACTGGGTCCACGGTGACCGTGGTTGGTGTTGGGTTTATTGTTAGGTTTGTAGTATTGTTAGATGCTAGGTAATTAGTACTGCCTGAGTATTCTGCAATTATATTGTAGATGCCGCTGGTCCAGGTAGTGGGAATGGTCCAGTTAATGGTTGCTAGGCCATTGGAGATATCCACTGTGCCAATAGTAGTGCTGTTTACTTTGTATGTTACTTGTCCGTCTTTCACTGGATTTCCGTTGGAGTCTGTTGTGTGAGTGGTTATAGGCACGGTTTGGCCTGCGTGGCTGTTAACTGGGTCCACGGTGACCGTGGTTGGTGTTGGGTTTATTGTTAGGTTTGTAGTGTTGATGGATGCTAGGTAATTGGCACTGCCTGAGTATTCTGCAATTATATTGTAGGTACCGGTGGTCCAGGTTGTGGGGATGGTCCATGTGATAGTCGTTAAACCATTGATGACATCTGCATTACCTATAAGAGTGTTGTTTACTTTGTATGTTACTTGTCCGTCTTTCACTGGATTTCCGTTGGAGTCTGTTATGTGGGTGTTTATTGTTATGGTTTGGCCTGCGTGGCCGTTAACTGGGTCCACGGTGACCGTGGTTGGTGTTGGGTTTATTGTTAGGTTTGTAGTGTTGTTAGATGCCAAGTAATTGACACTACCCGAATACTCTGCAACAATACTGTAAACGCCACCAATCCAATTAGTGGGGATGGTCCATGTGATAGTTGCTAAACCATTGATGACATCTGCATTACCTATAAGAGTGTTGTTTACTTTGTATGTTACTTGTCCGTCTTTCACTGGATTTCCGTTAAAATCCGTTGCGTGAGCGGTCATATTTACAGTCTCGCCAACATCACCGTTAACTGGGTCCACGGTGACCGTGGTTGGTGTTGGGTTTATTGTTAGGTTTGTAGTGTTGTTAGATGCTAGGTAATTAGTACTGCCTGAGTATTCTGCAATTATACTGTAGATGCCACTAATCCAGGTTGTGGGGATGGTCCATGTGATAGTTGCTAAACCATTGATGACATCTGCATTACCTATAAGAGTGTTGTTTACTTTGTATGTTACTTTTCCTTCGTTTACTGGATTGCTGTTGGGGTCTGTTATGTGGGTGTTTATTGTTATGGTTTGGCCTGCGTGGCCGTTTACTGGGTCCGCGGTAATTGTGGTAGGGGATTGGTTTATTGTTATTGGTGTTGAAACTGTTTGATTATCAACGGTGGCTGTGATATTTCCTGAGCTGATGGTTGTTGTTGTGAAAACAGATGTTGCACTACCATTCACCCATACAGTAGATACTGGTTCTAAGTTTCCCATGTCACTTGCGAAATCCACAACTATTCCATCTGGTGCATGGCCGTTTACTGGGTCATGATAAGTTCCAGTATTGTCATGCAGTAAATCAACAATAACAGTCGAATTACCGCCATAGAAGATATTATCAGGGTTCGTTGTGATATTCAGAATTAACCAGGAACTTACGTCAACACTACCGTGAACATCATTAGACACATAAATTGATGGATCAAGGTTTGAACCCCACCAGTTAAACCTAGCATCTATAATACCATAGTTACAGTGGATCTGACTGTTAATTGCATTGTTTCCAACAATCCTGTTGAAATGAACAACAACAACCTTAGAAGCGTCCGGTTGATAACTCCAAATAACACTACCAGTACTAGTTGCGGTGTTGTTGGTGAATGTACAGCTAATAGCAGTTAAATTTCCAGTATTGGTGATAGCCCCACCAAAACTATAGGCATAGTTATTTGTGAATGTACTGTTTGTCACAGTTAAACCTCCACCACTATTGTCGATGGCACCACCACTTTTACTATTCGCAGTGTTGTTGGTGAATGTACAGTTCGTCACAGTTAAACCTGCCCCATGATTATTTTCGATGGCACCACCATAACGAGTTGCGGTGTTGTTGGTGAATGTACAGTTCGTCACAGTTAAATCTGCACCATTATCATTGCCGATGGCACCACCACTGTCCGCGGTGTTGTTGGTGAATGTACTGTTAATCACAGTTAAACCCGCACTGTTATAATTGTAGATGGTACCAAAACCTGCGGTGTTGTTGGTGAATGTACAGTTCGTCACAGTTAAACTTTTTCCAAGATCATTGTAGATCGCACTACCCCGAGTTGCGGTGTTGTTGGTGAATGTACTGTTTGTCACAGTTAAACTTGCACTCTTATTGTAGATGGCACCACCACCATGAATCGAGGTGTTGTTGGTGAATGTACAGTTCTTCACTGTTAAAATTCCACTCTTAAACTCATTGTAGATGGCACCACCACCATAACGAGCATAAGCTCCATCATAAGTTGCGGTGTTGTTGGTGAATGTACAGTTCGTTACAGTTAAATTTCCACCATTGTAGATGGCACCACCCATCTCTGAGGTGCTGTTTGTGAGTGTTAAGTTAGTTATATTGGCTGTTATTCCTGATAGTATGTGGAATATCCTGTTCCCGTTTCCATTGATTATTGTGTTCTTCTGATTTTCACCCGTGATCGTCATGTTCTTATTTATAGTTATCCAAGATTCGTTGTAGGTTCCTGGTGCTATGTAGATTGTTCCGTTTGTTGTAACTGTGCCTGTGGCATTTGTTATGGTCTTTTTGGGTCCGCTTGTGGTGTTGTATGTGGGTGATAGTCCGTCCCATGTGTCGTTTCCTTCTGTACTGACGTATATTGTGGAATTACTTGATGTGTTGGCTGCGCTTACAGCACTAACACTTAAAGAAAATAAAACCACACCTATTAGTAGTAGAAAGGGAATTTTAGGGATCTTTTTTCTATTTTGGGTTTTCATTGGTCTTTTTCACCTCCTTTATGTCTGTTTTAGATATGGATGGTATTGTCATATCCATAAAACCATACTATAGTTATAATAAATAAAACTTCTGTTTGTATGATTAAAATAGGGGTAATTAAAGTTAGTAAGTACAATCTAAAAGTAAAATAACTTTTAAAATTATAACTGCCTTGAATTAAACGAACTCATAACAAATTAAGTAAAATAAGCAAATAAATTAACATGTATCAGTGTCTCCATAAAGTGATAAAAAAAATATGCAAAAAATATTTAATAAATGCTTAAAATGTTCAATTAACCGAAACAGAAATGATCATAATACAGAATTAAGTCCTTTTAGTTTTAGTAAGAATTTAAAACTATCAAATTAGTCATCAAATCAATTAAAAGTCTAATCACGTGTATTTAATGGATTTTATTAACTTTTAATCATGTAAAAAAAGGATAATTCACATTTTTCATGAAAACTAAGATCCCTGATGAATGTGAAATTAACTATGAGACAATCTCAAAAGGATTAAAAAAATAACTTAATTTCGCGGTTATAATGAAATAATAAAGGGGGATTAAAAAATTCCCTAAATTTAAATTCCTTTAAACTCATGGTAGGCTTCTATTAACTCTGCTCCGCTTAAAAATACCAGGTCATTCTTTTTAGCGTACTCCCCTACTTTGTCGGTGTTCATTGAATCACCGGTCTCATCATCCATCATTTCACAGCAAACTGCCACTTCGGTTTGCCCGGCCATTTCAGCCAAGGCAATACTCATCTCAGTATGACCTTTCCTTTTTAAAACATGGTCTTTAGCAGCTCTAAGCAGGGTCACGTGTCCCGGGGAACGGAAATATTTACCAAAATCCTGGAAATTCCCATTTTTACATAGTAATCCCAGTTCCTTGATGGTACAGGCCCGGTCATTGTCGGTGATCCCGGTGAAGGTCTTCCTGTGGTTCACGGTTATGGAGAAGGCTGATTTTTCATCGTAAGGTATGTCGTTAGGGGTTAATTCAGCTAGAACTGGGTATTCTTTACTGGCTTCATTCATCAAATCGGTCATGAATGGAATTCCCAGTTTATCGGAGATTTCTGCAGATATGGGGACGCAGAAAAGACCACCAGCATCGTTCCTAATGGTGGTCATGTGCTGGGGGGTCATAAACTCCGCAGCCACAATCATGTCAGTTTCTCGCTCCCGGTTGTCATCGTCAAAGATTAAAACAATTTCTCCCTTTTTAAATGATTCTATGGCTTTTTTTATCATGTGATCACTGATTAGATTTTTTTTTGATAATTAAATTTTTAGTAGTTTAGTTAACAATTGTTTTATAAGTTAAACATTTTTCCATATTTCATACAATCATGGTTTCTATATCTAAAACAAAAATAATTTTGATCCTCAATTTATTTTTAAAGTAGCTTCATCTCCGTCATTGAGATTGAGAGTGTTTCGAAGATTTTCCTGGGCCACAAATTCCAATATTTCTGGGGAGTGCTCAGTCTTAACCGGGAACAGAATAGCCCCCTCTACCATTCCATTGAGTTGAGCTGGGAGAAATTTAACATCCCCATAATTACCAGTCCCTTCAATGACTCTCATTTTATCCTGCATACTCGATATACGGGCTGCGTTTTCAGGAGAGATTTTCAGGTTAAGAGTACCCGGAAATGGTTCAAATTTAAGCTTTTTCCTAAACTCCTCCTTATAAACCTCTAAAGACATGAAATACGTGCCTTTACGAGTTCCAGAGATGACTTTGCCTGTGATTTCCATATAATTCCTTCAATTTCTTTTAATTCATTTGTAGGTATTAAAAATATTAATTTAATTCTTAATTACTCGTTAATTCCTGTTTAAAAGTTTCTGTTGCCAGTATATGGGTTTGCCTGATTGGTTCCGGAGTTTTGAAAACGCTGGTCATCTTCACAATACTCAATGCAGTTTTTAAGGATATTTTATGCCCAACGCTCACGTATTTCCCCTTAAAAAAGGCCCCAAGCTCATTATTGTTTTCGGTTATCAGTTGAAATTCGCCAATGGCGTGGTGTCTTTGGGTGGCCCTCTTTATATACCTTCCATCAATTAACCTTTTTGCCACCCCAATGGTGGGAACATCACAGAGGACACCCACCTGACAGGCCAATCCAAAGCCACGGGGATGCATAACACCGTGACCATTAACCATTAGAACATCGAAATCGTGTTCTAAAGTGTTCAGTACTGAAATAACTGCATCAGCCTCCCTAACACCGAGAAAACCAGGGATGTAGGGGAAAAATAGTTCCACGGGCAGTGTTCTCTTTTCCAGTATCTCCAGATCTCCCAGTTGCAAAACCACAACTGCCGCAATTGCCTGGTTATCCACGGAAAAAGAAACATCCACTCCGGCCACAGTATCCAAACTGTTAAAACAGTCTTCTTCCAACACCCTATCTGCCAGGGAGAACTGTATATTAGCTATCTCTTGGGTGAAGTTATGGATACACATTATCTGCGTGGAAAATTTTGTTTTTTAAAGATTTTGACATGATTATCTTTTTGGAACTATCTTTATTAGGAAGAAATCTCTTATTTGGAACTATCCTTTTAGAGAATTATGAGTTTTCCTAAAAAGAAAAAAAATATTTTTTTATTTAACATCAATTGCCCAGTATTTCATGAACCGGAGAGATATAATTTAGTCTTTAATCTCACCAGTTATTGTGCAGAATATTGGCCCCCTGATGTCTATAACTTTGTTATTGCTGTTTATGTAGCGCATGGCCAGTTCGTCCAGTTTAAGGTTGATGTCCGAGGGGGATTTGGCTATGGTGGCACGTAACTTAAGTTGTTCCTCTCCGCTAACCACCATCTCCTCCATACGGTAGGCTGCTTGGGCTGCCACACCGTCCATGTAACTGATACCGGTGGGTATGCCCTTTTTAAGGGCCTTAATAGCCAGGTCATCCATTACCTCTTTTCCCATGCTTAGAAGCTTTTCTACAATATCATCAGGTGACTGGAAACGTTCTATCTCTGCGGGCTGGGGCACACCAACGATGTTTCCCTGATAAACATGCACCCGGTTCCAGCTGGCAGGTCCCAGTAGTTTGGTACCGGCTTCGGGTTCAATGATCTTTACTTCAATGTTTTTACCCATGAATTCTCCCTGGAACGCGGTGAACTCGCAGGGTGAACTGGTGTCACCATATTCTACGGCGGTCTGGATTATGGATTCCATCAACCTTCGCCCGTCATCAGTCACTGGATACAGGTTCAAGTGGAGCATGGAGGCCATTTCCCGGTCACTGAGACCCCACTTACCATAGGTATGGGGATAAACCATCTCCCGAATATCCTGGTGACCACCGAGGATCATGGCAATTCTCTCGGCACCCACACCCAGGTTCATAACTTCCTGGTCAATACCATACTTGGCCAGTGCAATGGGGGAGTACAAACCAAATGTAGCCACCTCCACCCATTCATTCAGTTTAGGATGGTAACCGTAGACCTCAGTCTGAGTCCCAGGGATGTAGTACTTGGATTTCTTCTCATCAAGCAGGAATTTGAACTTCTGAAATCCGAAATACTCCAAAAGGCTCTCTGAAACAGCCATTCCCATATCCAGAGAAACTTCATCATCCATCCAAACACAGGAAGCGGAGTGGTAGGTCATAAGGTGGCTTGAATCCTCTCTTTGCTCCCGACGGAAGCAACGGTCAATTGAAAATAGTTTAACTGGCAATGTGTTGTTTTGGTTCAATGCATTCAGGGTGATGAACCATCCAGAAGTCATATGTGAACGTAAAGTGGTTTTGCTGGAGATGGGGGTTAACTCCTTAAGTTCAGGGAAAACCCTCTCCATAACTCGTAGCCCGGTGGCATCGGCTACTTCCAGGGCAAGGGACACATCGTGGATAAGGTCATCTCCGCTGGTTTCACCTTTTTTATAGCTACGGAACACTTCTTTCAGTCCCTGAATTTTTTCTTCATCAAGGGAAACACCTATTTCCTCGATCTGTGCTATTTTATCCATACCGATCCCTATATCTGGTCGGGGTAGTCCTGCCAGGTAGAAGCAACGGTCCAGAACTGCCGGGGCTTCTGGTCCGAACTGGCGGTAAACATGATCTTCTTCAATGAAGAGGGGATTGATGGTTTCCTGGAAACCAAGGAGCAGGTAGGCTTGCCTGAGCTGGGCCATGGTATCGGAGAGTGGATGGGTTTGGCCGGGTTTGAAGTGCAAACGTGGATATTCCTCATCATGATGGGGATTTTTAAGATTTTTACCTGTTTCAGCCCAGGCCTTTTCAAAATCCCTCTTCGCCAGCTTTAATATCTCCTTTTTCTTCACTGCACATCCTCCCTTACTTTAAAGATAATATTGAAAATTGTTTTAAACATATTTTTATATCGGGTCATACCCTTAAACTATCTCTCCACTCTACTTAAAAAACTTAAATAAAACCGGGTGCAAATTCATAGTATGGAAAGGGAGACTTACCACACCGATGTACTGGTCATTGGATCCGGGGGAGCCGGGTGCAGAGCAGCCATCGAAGCAAAAAAGCATGATTTAGACGTTATTATAGTATCCAAGGGATTATCTTACAAATCAGGGTGTACCACTCTGGCAGAGGGGGGCTACAATGCTGCCTTTGCCTATGTGGATGCAGATGACAGTGTACAGGCACACCTGGAGGACACCCTCAAAGGAGGGGGCTACCTCAACGACCTTGAACTGGCACGTATCCTGGTGGAAGAAGCACCAGACCGACTCACCGAACTCGAGAGCTACGGTGCCCTCTTTGACCGACAGGAATCAGGCCAACTGAACCAGCGACCATTTGGTGGTCAAACTTACCCTAGAACCTGTTTCCAGGGGGACCGCACTGGTCACGAGATGATGACTGCCCTCAAGGAGGAGGTTATTCGTCAGGGTATTCAGACTGTGGACGAGGTCATGATCACCTCACTTATCCAGGATGATACTGGACGGGTGGGGGGAGCATGTGGAGTGTCCTTAGAGAGTACTGAATTTGTGGTTTTCCATGCTAAATCCACCATCATTGCCACTGGGGGGGCGGGCTGGATCTACCCGGTAACCTCTAATGCCCTTCAAAAAACTGGGGATGGATATGCTCTGGCCTGGAATGCCGGTGCAGATCTTCTGGACATGGAACAGGTTCAGTTCCACCCCACCGGCATGCTGTACCCTGACTCCCGCCGGGGAGTTCTGGTGACCGAGGCGGTTCGTGGAGAAGGGGGGAGACTCATAAACTCCCAGGGGAAACGTTTCATGACCAACTATGACTCACGTGGAGAGCTGGCCACACGGGACGTGGTAGCCAGGGCCATCTACAACGAGATAATGGAAGGAAGAGGCACTGAAAACGGTGGAGTCTATCTGGATGTGACTCACCTCCCGGCCGAGGTCATTGAAGAAAAACTGGAAACAATGCTCTTACAATTCCAGGATGTAGGGGTGGACATCCGGGAAGAACCAATGGAAGTAGCACCCACCGCCCACCACTTCATGGGAGGAGCCCGGATAAATTCACAGTGTGAAACCAAAATTTCAAACCTCTACGCAGCGGGAGAAGCTGCTGGTGGAGTTCATGGTGCCAACCGGCTCGGTGGAAATGCACTGGCCGAAACCCAGGTATTCGGAAGACGTGCCGGAGATGCAGCCGCAAAAAACGTAACTAAATCTAAATTCAAATTGAATCCAAAATCTCTGGAAATGGAAGAAGAACGAATTGAAAAACTATTCAAGGACGGGGATTACTATCCCTTCCAGATTAAAGAAGAACTGCAGGAAGTCATGTGGAATAATGTAGCCATAATCCGCAGGGATGAAGGCCTTAAATCAGCTTTAAATGCCATCCATGCTATCAAAGATAAAATGGTTCGAATGAAGCTACCGGAGGTACGTGGATATAACCCGCACCTATTAGATGCTCTGGAACTGGAGAACATGGTTTTGATAGCTGAATTAGTTACCAAGTCTGCTATTATCCGTGAGGAGAGCAGGGGAGCACATTACCGTGCTGATTTCCCAGAAACCAAGGATGAATGTAAGAAGAGTATTGTTTTGAATAAAAACAATAAAAATGAAGGATATTTGCAGAGATAAGATTTGCTGATTTATCAGTATAGTTTATAAGGTAAATTTTTCTGATTTTATTCTTTTTTTTGAGTTAAATTATAAGTTAATCCCGGCATTGGTTCTAACTTTATTAATTCTAAAAAATTTAACTTCTAGTCTACGACATTAAAAATTTAACAATTTGTTTTTATAATTTTTTTTATCCATCCTTCGTATAATGTTTCATTTCCGACTATTTCATTGTAGTAAGATTTAAATTTTTGAATTAAGAATGTTTCATCTTTTATATAGATTTTAGACAGTTCACGTTTTATTATTCTCCAAACTTGTTCTATAGGATTTAGTTTTGGAGAATATGGGGGTAAAAGTATTAATTGGATATTAAGGATTTCACAAGCTTTTTTAGCTAATTGTGCTTTATGAACTGGATAATTGTCTAAAATTATTACAATTTTTGTTTCTTTTTTTAATTGACTTATAATTTCAGAGTTTTCTAAATTTTTAACAATATTTTCCCTTTGTAATTTGTCAATTATTCTTTGATTCTTTTTATTTTCATTTTCTAAGATAATCCTCATTTTTTTCTTGATTTGTTCGATATTTAAATCTTTTTGAGGTGTGAAAAAATCGTCAATAATATGTTTAAATTCAGTTTTATCATGGAAATCTGCTTCTAAAAGCGTTTTTAGATGTGTTTCATCAATGTTAATATTATTTAAAATGGAATTCAATTTAGATTTGCAATATGGGTTGTTTGAGTTTTGAATTCTAATTTTAACTAGAAAATTGATAAAATCAAATGTTTTAGATCCTTTGGGAAAGTCTATTAATGATTTGCCGTTTGCTGACTGGAATCCTATTCCTGTAACTGAAAATTTATCTGGATTTTTCTTTAAAATGTTTTTAGTTCTTTTTTTATACCAAATACGGCCTGAATTACCAATATTTTGGCATGCTGTCTGATCTAAAAATCCAATTATGCTATTTTCAAGATTTATTCCTTGAAGTTTTTTTTAAGTGATTCTTCAGCATCTTCTGGCATTTTTGAATATATCGTATAAGGTTTACCATATCCAAATTTTAAATCTCTTAAAATTCTTTCCACCTGTCTAATACTGTATTCAACATTAAATTTTTCTTTTATTAATTCTAAAACCTGTTTAGAGCTATAAATCTTATTATCAATGATAATTTCAGATAATTCTTTTTTTTGCTCAGGAGTAAGTTTCGATTGACCCCCACTACCAGATTTTCTGCCTAAAGAATCATATCCACCTTCATTCCATTGATTTAACCAATTATGCCCAGTAACTCTTGTAATTCCCAGTTTTTTACAAGATTCTGTGATAGAAACATCATGATAAATATCATTTATGAAATACAACTTGTTTAAAACTTTTACATCCTGTTCCAACTTCTTTATTCTAATTTGAAGCTCTTCAACACTCGTAAAATCCTTATTTATAGTTGGCTTTCTATTCATATAAATAAATATAAAACCCACCATATATAAAATTTTCTATGTCGTTAACTATAGAATTAAAAAAAAATAGATAAAGGTTTAAAACCTTCTCCTATCATGTAATTCTTTCATTTTACCAGGATTCCAACCGCCACTAGCAGATTTAGAGCGACCCACCTGTTGTACGTATCCAGTTATCCGGTCATACCATTCCACTTCTTTCTGTTCTCCACAGGCAACACAGCTATTCTGTAATCCTTTCATCAGGGTTTTGCATTTCACACAGAAGCTCAGGGCGCTGCTGTATGCCCAGAAACCAATATCAGATTTTCGGGCGATTTTATTAGTGAGGCTCATGAGTGCCTCAGGGTCACTGTGGGATTCACCCATAAATGCATGGAAGATATGACCACCCAGAGTACGGCTGTGGAACTGTTCTTCAATACGGATCTTCTCAGCCAGATTCACAGTGGTATCCACTGGTACATGGGAAGAGTTGGTGTAGTAATAGGCATCGGAATCCCCCTGGGTTATTGCATTGTTACCGAATTTTTCCTTATCCAACATTGCAAACCGGTAGGCGGTGGACTCTGCGGGTGTCTGGATAATGGTCCAGCGAAGTCCTGTGTCTTTTTTAAGTTCCTGAGCCCGCCCATTCATATAGTCAACAACCTTGAGGCCTAATTTGAGTGAATCTGGGTCTTCAATTCCGGATCCGCAGAATGATTGGAGCATTTCGTTTAATCCCACAAATCCAAATGTCATTGTGGAATTTTCCACCCGGTAATAACGTTCATCATTAAGGTTCTGGGTTAAGAATGGTAACAGGTTGTAATCATCCAGACAGGCCACCGCTTGCTTGCGACGTAACATCAGTACCTCTTCTGACAGGCGTAAATAGGAATCCAAGTACTCGAAGATTTCATCTTCATCACGGGACTGGTATGCTATTCTAGGTAGGTTCAGTGTAACATAGGCCAAGTTTCCTGTTCTAAAACAGTCTTTTTCCCAGTCCCCAGTCCAATTGTCAGAGAGGGATGTTCGGCATCCCATGTAGTTGGCCATTTGTCCCCGGTAACTGGGTAACATGTTAGTGAAGTAGGCAGTACCGTACTTAGATGATAATTCGTGGACTAATTCCAAGTCCTCTGCGAATTCATCCTTCAGAACTTCTTTTCGCAAGGCGTAGATGGTATTGGGGAATAGATGTGGTTTGCCATCGGAATCCCCATCTAGGAGCACTTCAGTGAATGCCCTTTGTAACATTCGGGTTTCGTCTTCAAAATCACCGTATGTTCCCATCAGACGACCTTTAGGCCCATAGGCAGGTTCTTCTTTTAAGAAGTCAGGTACTGTGAATTCCATGTTGATGGAGGTGAATGGTACTTGGCTTCCCCGGGCAGCGTAGGCCATGTTAAGGTTGTAAATGAACATTTGGACTGCCTGTTTGACCTTTTCGTAGGGAAGTCCATGGGCAAATGGTGCAACAAATACATTCCACAGGCTCATTGATTGTCCTCCACTCATGTTCTGCTGGGCTGCCAGCATGATTTCTCCAGAGTGGTTCATCAGGGTTTCGATGTGGTTTGGTGGTCCGGCCACTGAAGTGTGGTCTCCTGTGCCGTCAACTTTAAGTCCGTTTCGTATGAAGAATCTTAGATCATGTTGCAGACAGTTTATGGGTCTGCCAGCAAAGAATTCCAGATCGTGAATGTGTATATCTCCACCTAAATGAGCATCGGCCAGTTCATTGGGGAGTATATGTAGAAGTGCGTATTGTTTAAGGGCCTCATCTGCCACGTATTTGTGCACAGTTTCCGGGTTGTGGATCATGTTGGCATTGTCCCGGCTTCCGTTTTCAATGAGGTTGGTTATGTTGTAAACAGGTATCCCTAGCCTGGTGTACCTTCGCCTTAATGTTTCCAGGCCATTTTCAACCAGTTTAGTGTTTACCATTTCCCTGAGCATGGGAGCAGTTAAGTATTCCACGTCCAGTTTTTTAACCTCTTTCCATACTTCAGTGGCTATTTTATCGGCAAGTTCCGGACTGGCCCCTGTTTCTACCACGAGGGTTTTCTCTATTTTTGATTTGTCGAAGGATTCTATGGTGTCCCGTGCTGTTCGAACCCGTAACTGGTTACTTTTGAGGTATTTGTCAGCTATCTCTGGTTCTACCCGCTTCAAAGAGTCATATACCCACATCTTGATTTCTTTAGTGGTGACTCCGTCATAGGCCGCCCCAGCAGCCTGAGAAGCTATTTTTTCCGCCGCCCATAGTGGTGCGCCTGCCATAAGGCAGGATTTTAATATTTTTTCATGACTGAACTTCTCAAATATCCCATTGTTTTTCAAAACACAAGTTTCCGCCTTGGTTGGTATAGCAGCAATAATACGAGCATCCTTCATTATTTATCCTCCGACTTAACTCTTAAAATAAAAATCAATAACAGCAAATGATTACAAAGATTTTCCCCTTTAACCCCCAGAATTTTTAAGTCTACTTAATAATTAGTCCAGTTGTATCTTATAAAACTTTCCGATACCAAACTGTTCTGATTTACGAAACTATTAAGTAAGTTAACCATTTCCATGATCACACCACCCTCCCCTCTAATTGGACACATGAGGTGAACAGATCACCTCCGAATCCATAAATGATGGTATAAGATAACACACCATGTGCACATAAGGGGATGTATTCACATCATAAGAACACATCCAGTGAACTCTGTTTGGATCGGTCACTTTCAAAGAGGGAATTGATACCTGACTCTATAAGTTCAATCCTTTGCACCAGATACGGATCAATAGGGTAACGACTAGCCAATTCCTTGGATATCTCCAAATATTTAGTAACTGAACCCTTGGATATGCTCAATATAAGGTTTCCACCACAGGTACATTCACCAGTGAGTGGTATGCGACGGTATTTCTTGTTACACTTAGTGCAACGTACCTTCTGCCGGGCAAAGGCCCGTATATTACCAGCCATGTCCGGTAGGAAATGGGAGTTAAGAACTCCTTCTACCACCCCTTTCTGATCCACGGCACGTATCCTTTCTGCCAGACGGATCTGTTCATTCACCTTTTCCTTCATGGTGGGTAATGTTTTATAGAGACATATTTTAGGTCCCTGGTGTATGCTGGAAGTTTCATGGGAATAAATCAGCCCATGATACTGTTCATCCTTACCGAGCCTTTTTTTAACATTGTCCACCATGTCCACCACATCAGCTGGCTTGGCATTCTCCATGGTTTTCTGATATAGTTCTAAAGGTAACATTTCCATGGTGTCCAGGTTATGGGATTCATCATCTATTTCCTCTGGATCAATACGGGATGACAAAACCAGTGGTGCATCCATTCGCCCCCCACGGCTACTGGGGAGGTAAACTTTGGAGAAATTAAGTAACGCATCCATGAGTAGCATTACTGAGTCTTCATCACTATCACAGTTTCTACGCTTGGCTGAGTGGAAGTAAGGATGTGCATAGCACGCTGCGGCTTTGGTAAATCCTATGATCCGGCCCAGCACTCCCGCTGAAGTGTGTGGTGCCAGTCCGACTGCCAGGTGTCCCACCAGGTCTCCTTTGGTCTTTACATTGTAGAATGGTTCCATCTCATAGAAATTTTTAAGGAGATCATCAATGAAATGTGAAACTCGCATGAGATACTCTGCACAGGCCTCGGATATTACCAAGTCCTGTATACGGAGCTCAACCACCTGATCATCATTTTTAAGCTCCTCTCCTTTGATGTCATGAGTGTATCCCATTTCACGAAGTTTTCCGGGACTTACATCTATCTCTCGAGGTATGAAATGGGTGAGTGGCAAGTCGGTGGAGTCGTGGCGGATGGTGGCATCTTTGAATGTGTAAACACCATTCTTTGCCCGGAGTATTCCCTTTTCCAGGGGTTCGGGGAATTTTTCTTCAGATATCATTCCCTGCACTCCCTTTATCTCATCCAATTTCCGCACCCCTGCATTCTTATAGGCCTTCCTGAGGAGGTTAGCCACGTTAATCCTCTTTTTTCCCGAACTGGTGGGGACAGTACGAGCCCCGCATACTGGACAGATAGCTTGCATTGACCCCACACCACACTCAGGGTTGGTACATTTACATCTTGCTATATCAACAGTGATACTACCTTTTTTAGCCGCTTCCACAATATTCCTCCGGTTCCCACCATTGGTTCCTATGGGGAACAGGGCATGGGGTGCGGGTTTCATCATTCGTTCTTTGGTTTTTTCAGGTCGCCCTACACGCCCACCTAGATATGTGGGTGCTTTGGCCATTATTTCCACCGGAGAAACCTGATTTAAAGCTTCCAGGGTTGATATATCATCTTCAGTGTTGAGTGGTTGGTTTATTGTGTTGAGAAGGGCATAGGCATCGCCCTGTGCCAGAACAATTTTACCTTCACGTATCCGGTGGGGAACTCCCAAGGATTCCAGTATCCTCTTTTCCGGACCAATATTCACTTTCAAGTCCTCTTCAATGTTGATATCATCAATATCATGGTTAAGCCAGGATCGGAGTGTGTTAAGATCTTTTCTGGTCACATCATGATAGAAATATGTGTAGTCAGGGTGAAGTGGAATCTGATACTGTTTTGAAAGGTCGAATGCCCCACGAGCAGTTATTCTTTCCTGAAGATACTGGTTCAGTTCTTCTTCCTGCCCATCATTATAGTTAGCTGATTTTTGCAGCAGCTGTATCCACCATTCCTCGCACCAGCCCGCAGGGAGCAGTTGGTGGTTGTTTCTGAGGAATTCTCCGAAGGCTACTAACATGTCCCCCAGATAGATTATTTCCACTACCTGTGACCTTATTTTGCGAGCCTCCTCCACAGAGTCCACATTTACCACATCACCGTTTCTGAGTTTCACAATTGGCCCATCAATACTATCACAGGGAACTACACAGTTTCCCTTACCCGGTCTCTCGATTTTCATCTGGGTTCCGACAGCTAGAAACTCAAGGATCTCCATGGTAGCCGGGTGTACACCCATGGCTGCCAGTCCTGTGTTTCTGGAACGCCCATACCTTAAACGAAAGCCCCCTTTGGTTTGAGGATAAGCTAAAACTGGACGACCACCAATGATATCCCGCATGTATTTATCATCCACTTTGGGGGTCTCTCCCTTGGATTCTTCATCAGTTCCATCATTGTTATCTGATTTTTTGGTTTTAGAAAGATCTCCCAGCCAATCCCAGCCTTCTATCTTCAACATTTTAGCATATTTCAATACTTTGGGGGCTTTCTGGATAACACCCTCTACCAGTGCCAGGAGGGCTCCTCCCCGAAGATGGTTTGTTTCCACCCGTTCCAGATCCCGGTGGGATACTTCGACTTGATCCGTAGGTTCACCAGTGACTTCAACTGGTATGTGCTTTGCTGCGGATCGGACTTCATCAGGGGAGGGGGAGTACTGCAGGTTAGTCACTTCAGACTCGTAAAGCTCAGCTTCCTCAACATAACGCTCTATTTCCCTATCAGTAGGTTTATAAATATCTAAATCCATACTAAGCCTAATATAATCCGCAATTAATACTGCAAGTGCTGATGCAGTTCCACCTGCACTTCTTATTGGTCCTGTGAAGTATATGGCCAGATACCAGCTCTGGTCAAAGTTCCTTTTGATGGCCACCCTGTCTATTCCTTCCAGTGGTGCAGCTACCACCCCCTCGGTAAGAATTGATAAGGCTGTACGCACCGCCTGGTCAGCAGCCTCCTCTTTAATTTTGTACTGGTCTTTGTTCCCTGGATCGGCCTTCATAACCTCATCCGAGGTGACTATCTCCCGGGCCACCTCAAATGCAACTTCCTCACGGGACATTTCCTCTTCAAGTTCTTTTATGTGCTTTGCTATCCCCGGTGGGCCCACCAGTCCTTCCACACGTTCGGCCAGGTTCTTGGCCAGAGGTATCTCTGGTTCAGTTTCAATATCATGACCCTTCTTACGGGCCTCTATGGCCACTTCATAGGCCTGTGCAGTGCCCTCTTCCAATGTTTCAAAGTATCCCATACTAATTCCCTGACTTTTTTATATTCAAAATACTAAACACAAACAAATTAACCAATAATAATCCTACTAAATTGTGTTAAAATCCTGTTTACTTCTAAAAAAACGATTAAAGCCCTATTGAATCTGAGATTATTTAAACTCTAATAATTCTTATTAGTCTGAAGAGAATTTATACTTTTTCAATCCACTGATCTTAAGATGTTACCGATACCACCACTACAAATATAAAGTGGTAAGGGATAACATAAAAATGAATAAAATATCTACAAAATAAGATAACTGAACATAATTTTCATGATCAATTTATGGTGATTTAATTGGCAAAGAAAGAGAAAAAATACCTCCCACCCAGTGGGGCGGGTCTGGTAAGGTACTTTGAAGAGGAAACTAAAGGTCCCAAACTCAGTCCAGAACAGGTTATAATCATGACTGTTATTCTGGCTGTTTTCTGCATAGCTCTCCGGTTTTCATATACCTAGATACCAATATTTTTTTTATAAACTTCCCTCGAATTAGTTTAGGAGGAGTTATAAAAATTCAGGTAAATTTGAAGAATATTTAAATGAGTGACCTGGTTCTCAAAAAAAATATTCAAATGAAATATTCAAATGTATTAAATAAATTTTTTTAAACAGAATCAGATTCTAATATTTTTTTAATGATTTAATAAGATTTTAAGGAGTTTTTAACATGGCTATCCACCCAATTGAATTTCGTTATGGAACCCCGGAAATGAAAAAAGTCTGGGAAGCAGAGAATAAACTTCAAAAAATGCTGGAAGTTGAAGCGGCTCTTGCCGAAGCTGAAGCCCAGATGGGCTTGGTTCCTGAAGAGGCTGCCCAGGAAATACGAAGCAAGGCGAGCACCCAGTACGTTACCAATGAAAGAGTGGCTGAAATTGAAAAAGAAACTAACCACGACATTGCATCCATTGTAAAAGCCCTCGCTGAAGTATGTGAAGGAGATGCCGGAGAATATGTCCATTTCGGTGCAACTTCCAATGACATCATCGACAGTTCACAATCTCTCCTATTAAGGGATTCCATTGAGATTATACAGGAAAAGATCACTCGCCTGGCAAAAATCGTGCTCAAACTAGCTGATGAACATAAGAAAACAGTTTGTATCGGGAGAACCCATGGGCAACACGCCCTTCCCACCACCTACGGGATGAAATTCGCCCTCTGGGCTGATGAACTCCACCGCCAGTATGAACGGCTGGAAGAATGTAAAGAAAGACTCTGTGTGGGAATGATGACCGGAGCCGTGGGTACCACCGCTGCACTGGGTGAAGATGGATTGGAAATACACTTGAAAGTATCAGAGATACTGGGACTTCCTGCAGCACTGATATCCAACCAGGTGGTGCAGAGGGATAACCATGCCGAATACTTGATGGCCCTGGCCAATTTAGCCAGTACCCTGGATAAAATTGCCCTGGAAATCCGTAACTTGCAGCGTACAGAGATCAAAGAGTTAGGGGAGAGTTTCGACCCGGAAAAACAGGTAGGCTCCAGCACCATGCCCCACAAAATGAACCCCATCACTGCAGAAAGAATTTGTGGTGTTTCAAGAGTTATTAAGGCATATCCAGCCCCTGCTCTACAGAATAATGCTTTGTGGCATGAAAGGGATTTGACCAACTCCTCATCCGAACGGATCATGCTCCCGGAGGCATCCATCCTCACGGATTACATACTGAATTTGACCGTCCGGTTAATGGAAAAACTTGTTTTCTACCCTGAAAACATTGAAAGGAACCTTAACCATACTGGTGGGCTTATAATGGCCGAAAGGTTCATGGCTGAACTAACTCGTAAAGGCATGGGTAGGCAAAGTGCTTATGCAGTTGTAAGAAAGTGCGCCCTAGAGGCTAACAAACAGGGAATTAGTTTAAAAGACGTTGTACTCCAACAGGAAGAGATAAAGGACTATTTAAGCCTAGAAGAAGTGGATAAAATCATGGACCCCCACACCTATCTGGGATCTTCAGTGCAGATCGTAGAGAATGTACTGGAAAAATCAAGCCAATGGTTTTAATTTTTTTAAATAAAACCAGGTTTCAGATTTTTTTTAAAAATTTCCCTTTTTTATTATATTTTTGATAATTTGCTGCTTTTTTAAACACCCCTGAAAAGGAAAAATTAATATATTACTAACAACAAACAATATTGTTAATAATTATAAAGGGAGGTGAAAAAATGGTCGATATCAAAGAGATAAAAAAGATTAGAGCAGCACCATTCACATTGATGACATCTTCGATACATGCAATTTTAGCCTTTATCGCAGCAATTCTTCTAATACTGTTCTTCGGAACTATTGCAGCTTTAATACCAGGCATGGGACTATTCGCTAGTTTCATCACATTATTGGGATTGTCCATAATTATTCTATGGCCACTAACCTCGTTCTTCCTCAATATCGTATACACATTTATTCTGGCATTACTTTACAATGTACTTGCCGCCAGAGTAGGTGGTATTAAACTCGGCATGGAAGGAGACGAACTTAAAACAATCCCCGTGGTATCCATGGCCCTCATACTTTCATGTGTAGTCGCTATATTAACTTTTATAATGGGACTGTACATGGGTCTGGCTGGCTCCTCAATACTATCACTGTTCAGTGGAATAATTCCAATAGCAGCTAATATGGCCGCAAATACCACCAACGCCACAGATATAGCCGCACTTCCAACTGGTGCAGGTATGGCAGCAATCTCTGGAATATGGGCTTTGTTCTGGATAATTATAATGCCAATAATTGCATTCATATTCAGCTTCATTGGATACGCACTGTTCGCACTATTCTACAACATAGTAATACCCAAAGTCGGGGGAATAAGACTAATATTCGCCGAAGCAGCCAATGGCTTTGAACTAACCAACATACCAGTTCTGCCTGCAGCAATCGCCCTATCAGTTGTATCTGCAATATTCGGGTTACTACAGGGATTGTTAAATCTGGCTCAGTTCAGTATGATGGGAGATGTTCTAGGAGGATTCATGATGTTAATCGTTCAGATAATATCCTCATTCATCATGACCTTCATCATAGTCGCCCTGGCCACACTAATCTACAACTTCCTGCAACCCAGAATTGGCGGAGTCAAACTGGTACTGGAATAAATCTCTAACCCAATTACCCTTTTTTTATTTTTTTATTGAAATAACAAAGAGATAACTAATTTTAAGGTAACTAATTAGATCAGCATTGAAAATAGAAGGATTATAAAATAATTATAATATTTTAGTAATCAAATTAGATAATATTGATGGATCAGTGTTTAATACACTATATAACTGGAGGTTAATACACATGGAAGAATTAAAAGAAATAAAATCTGTAGCCATTGTACCCTACACCCTGATGTCTTCCTCGATTTCAGCAGTAGTGGGTCTTATATATGCCTTAATATTAGTCATGGTGCTGGGGGTGGTGGCTGTTTTCCTACCCTCTGAAGCCAGCATCATCACCAGTATACTGATGACGTTATCCATAGCTCTTATCATTATTTTGCCAGTGGGAGGCTTTTTGCTAAGCATCTTATCTTCATTTCTCACTGCATTCATCTACAACCAGCTGGTTCCCCGCATAGGCGGTATTAAAATAGGGATAGTTGAAATGGAAGAAATCACATCAATATCTGTGATCCCAGCTTCACTGATGTTATCACTGCTTTACACCATTATAACTTTCCTGATAATGTTGATAGTTGCACCCATACTGGTTGTGGCTTTACAGGGCGCAGCACTAGCCGCAATAAGTACCAGTACTTCGGTAGCTGGGTTAGATGGTTTAGGTGCTCTTGGAATAATTGGGATTATAATAATGATAATTGGAGTTCCCATATTGGTCTTGGTGGCCACTTTCATATCCACTGCCATCATGGCCCTGGTTTACAACTTTTTAGCTCCTCAAATTGGAGGTGTTAAGTTGAAATTCGCTTCAATAAGGGAAAACATCTTTGAAATCAAAAAAATAGCACCAATCCCCGTGGCACTTATCGGGGCCGTGGTAGTTACCATTGTTAACTTCATATTTTCATTACCATCTCTGGCCATGTACTTCGCCACTTCCAACCCCTGGGGAGGGATTGGATACTTTTTAGGGAATACCATTGGAACTTTAGTCTTTACTTTCATAATCTACACGATTATGGCACTCCTTTACAACTTCTTAAGAAGTGTGATTGGCGGAGTAGAACTTGAACTGGAATAGATAGCTGGAAACTGGAATAATAATGGGATAAATAACTAATTTAACAGGTAATAATGGTTAAAAATCCTTGAACAATGTTGGATTTTTCCATACTAATTTTTTTTAGTGTGAAATGATAGATAATAATTTATATTTTAATAATCGAAATTCTAGGGAATTAGTATAAAAAAATAAAGGAAATACCATCATGACTTCTCACAAAATCAAATGTCGTAAAATTTCACGAGGCCACGTTACTGGAAGTGTGATCATTTCCCAGGAACCCCTGAGTTTTTTGGGTGGTGCTGATCCTCAGACTGGAAATATTACTGACCGTGAACACGATCTTTATCAGCAGAACATTAGTGGCAAAATCCTGGTGATCCCCTCTGGTAAGGGTTCCACTGTGGGATCCTATGTGATCTTCCAGATGGCTAAAAACAAAACTGCACCACTGGCCATCATTGCCCTAGAAGCAGAACCCATAATCGCCACTGGAGCCATAATGGCCAGCATCCCCATGGTTGATCAGCCAGAGGAAGATGTTCTGGAAATTTTGAAGGAAGGAGACCGGGTGGAAGTTGATGCTGATCATGGAATTATCAAGTTAAAAAAATAATATTATTTCATTGAAATAATAAAAATCATTTAAGGTAAAATTGATCAATAAGTGATAAAATAATATTATAACCTAATTAAAGCCCTTATGAATTAAATAAACTATTGAAAAATATTTATAGTTTAGGAAAGATAGTAAATGTAATATTTTCATGAATTATTTGCAATAATCTACCCTCACTAATAATAAATCGGAGGATCTATGCTCCTATTCTCCATCATATCCCTGATAATTTCAGTTAGCTGTTTATTCATGGGAAACTTCATTTACTACCGGAACCCCCATAACCAGCTGAATCAAGTGTTGGCTCTTTTCAGCCTTTTTATTGGATATTTAGCCTTCACTGATTTTGGAGGTACGTACGTAACAACTGCGGAACAGGCTTACTGGTGGATCAAAGCCGCTTTCCCCTGGATGTTCACAGCTTCTTTCTTTATTCACTTAGCCCTTTTATCCACCGAAAAGTTCAACATTTTATCCCGAAAAATAACCTATATTATAATATATCTTCCCTCTGCTATTTTAGCTATTATAAACCTCACCACCCCCTCAATCACCCAGGGAGTTCAGATGGGATACTGGGGATGGACTTACATTCCCGCTGACTCAGTTGCCTATTCACTGACACTGCTTTGGACATTATCGCTGGCTTTCATAAGTGCAATCCTGGTTCTGAATTATTATCTTAAATCATTAGGAATAAAACGTCAGCAAGCTAAATACATCTTCCTAGGAGTGTACCTACCCCTGATTTCAGGTGTGCTAACCGAATTCATCCTACCTTTCATGTCTCTCCCCGCACCAAGCATTCTTAACCTGCTTATGGCCCTGGGAATTGGCTTCATTGCATATGGGATCTGGAAATTCAAGTTACCCCAGCTGACATCTTCCATGATTTCCGATAGAATCCTCTCCACCATGTCAAACTTTCTTTTCTTACTGGATGAGGAAAGAAAAATCATTCACGTTAACTTTAAAGCCATTGAATTATCTGGTTACCGCGAAAGTGAACTACTGGGCCAACCATTGGATTTCGTTTTTCCCCACATAAATCGCTCTGATTCTTATTCAAAATCCCTTGAAAATCTTGAAACCTTTCTTAATTCAAAACAAAGGGAAATACCAGTATTAGCTTCCA
Organism: Methanobacterium subterraneum; assembly: GCF_002813695.1. Taxonomy (NCBI): domain Archaea; kingdom Methanobacteriati; phylum Methanobacteriota; class Methanobacteria; order Methanobacteriales; family Methanobacteriaceae; genus Methanobacterium; species Methanobacterium subterraneum. The sequence goes on from NZ_CP017768.1 coordinate 2,072,503, forward strand.
CATCCATAATTAAGACTGCTAAACATGATGTTTTAGGATTGGTATTGGTGGGTAGTGACATCAGCCAACTTAAAGAAGCTGAAAAAGAAAGGGATCGTTACCGGGAACATTTGGAGGAATTAGTGGAAGAAAGAACCAAAGAATTGGAAAAAACCAACAGAAAACTTAAAAAAGAGATTATTGCCCATGAAAAGGCCGAAGAAGAGCTTAAAGATTCCCTGGATGAGAAGGAGATACTGGTAAAGGAAATCCATCACCGGGTGAAAAACAATCTCATGATTATTTCCAGCCTCCTGAACCTTCAGTCACACTATATAACCGATGAAAAATCCCTAAACATCTTTAAAGAAAGTCAAAACAGAGCCAAATCTATGGCCTTAATTCATGAACGACTTTACCGGACTGACAGTATGAGAAGAATTGATTTCGATGATTATATCCATACATTGGCCACTGATCTCTTCCATATTTATCGTTTAGGTCCTGGAATAAATCTTACCCTTGATTTGGAGTCAGTTAAATTGGATGTTAACAGTGCCATTCCCCTTGGCCTCATAGTCAACGAACTAGTAACCAATAGTCTCAAATATGCATTTCCTGATGGTAAGGGAGAGTTATCCATTAAATTTAGGAGTCTTAATAGGGGAGATGAATTTGAACTGGTGATCAGTGATAATGGGGTGGGTTTCCCCCAAGACCTGGACTTCCGAAAGGTAGATTCTCTGGGGTTGCAGTTAGTGTGTAATTTAACCAACCAGTTGAATGGCACCATAGATTTGGACAATACCCATGGAACCATGTTCACAATTCGTTTCAAAGAATCAAAATATGCCAAATAAAATGATAATACCTGATTTTGTATAAATTAATGATAAATTAGCTTAGAAAATAGCACTATAGCACTTATCTATTTGAGAGTTAAACCAACTCTTAAAAAAAACTAATTTTTGGAAGATAAAAAAGAAAGTAAAAAAATTAAGAAAAAATTTAATTTAAAAAAAAATAATTTAATCTTCCACTTCTACTTTTTTACGGCCATTTTCCCTGATTTCAGCACCTATAAATCCTCCAACAACACCCAGAACTCCGCCTAGGAAGATAGAGAATAAAGTGATAAATAGACCTGCAATCAGAGTCATAGCACCGGCCACCATACCAACCTTAGTAAATAGAAGTCCTATTATGGCACTTAAAGCCCCAAAGCCAGCCATGAAGAGAATTCCTATGATGAGTCCACCTATAATTCCAGTTAACCCACCTTCAATTGGTGCGTCCTTTTTATCCCCACGTCCAATGTAGGTTGCCATTAAACCCCCAATTATAGGACCTAAAAAGAATAGGGGAAAGACAGAAATTGTTAAGACTATGGTTAAAACCGCATTGATAAGGGATCCCACAGCCACTGCTTTCCAATCTACCATTCATATCACTCCTTAATGCGTATTCCCTATTATATATCCCTGATTTATTTCATTATTATTTATTCATCATTATCTTCAGAAGAGGATGTTTCTTCAGAATCATCTTCCAATATTGCATCTACCGCCTGTTGTCTGGTCTTCATCACTGAACCTAGGATCCCACCACCAAGGCCTATAAGAATGTACACCGGTATAGAACCTAATGAATAGATGATTAGACCCCCTACTATCCTTTCAGAGAATCCTGAAATTGCATAGATTATTAGGACGTAGATTATTCCGGTGAAAAGTCCCATTAAAGCTCCGTGTACTGCCCCGATCTTAATGTTCTGGTTGGCCATGTATCCCACCACCACTCCAGCTATTATCAGGGCAATCACACCCCCCACTAAGGGGATAAACATTCCAAAAACAACAACCAGTACCACGGCCAGTACTGTTCCAATGAGAATAACTTTTTGATCGATCATGATTTTTACCTTCATATCTCCACTCATTTAGCAATATGAACCTTAGTATCTTGCCCTTAATAGTTAATGAATGTATTATATTATATTTTTTGAGTTTTGAGAAATATAGTTTTGCTAAAAAAATAGGGGAAATAAAATAAAAATTCTAATATATCTGATTTTGACTTTGTTTTTTATGCTTCTCCTTTTATCATGGCTCCAATGGCCCCGCCAATGGCCATCAGGATCATAACTCCAAAGAAGGCTATAAACAGGAATATTGAAGTCACTGTGGCCGCTGCGAATCCCAGTATGCCTAGAATTATGGTTCCAAATATGAGCATGAGTATGGACAGTACTATGGCTCCAAATAAACCAGATACTGCTCCGTTTGCCATACCATTACCGGCAGTTCCCCCCACCATGTAACCAACAACCATTCCAGCTAAGATGAGGCCAATAACCGAACCCACTGCAGGTATTATCACTGCGAAGATGGCTCCTAGAACTATGGATAAAATGAATCCTACAACTACTGCTCCCCATTCAATGTCCATTTTTTCACCTCTTATTTATGAAAAAAAATAAAAAAATAGAAAAATTTGGATTTTTCTATGCTTCTCCTTTAATTGCGGCTCCGATGGCTCCACCGATAGCACCGATAATTGCTTCAATTATGACTGCTATTATCAATGCTACTATGCCTACGCCTACTCCAGCTAATCCAGCCACTGCTCCACCGATAACCATTGCTAGGATTCCAACGATTATACCTGCTACAATCCCTACCAGTGCTCCGTGAATAGCTCCGTTTGCATAGCCTCCACCAACAGTGTAACCGACGTATATGGTTGCGATTAGATAAGCAATTATGCTCCATCCTGGAAGAACCATATCAATGATCAGTCCCAGTATTACTGCAATCACTAAACCAATTATAACTGGAGTCCATTTTACTTCTACCATAGTTTTCACCTCCCTCTAGTTCTAAAGTAAACATAACCTTAATTATTGAACCATGGTTTTAGCAGCATTGTATGCATCATACAAACCATAAAGCCAAACAACTACGAATAATATGAACGCAATGGTCCCTATAAAATAAATAGCAACCCATGATACCAATGCTAAGAAAAAAATTATGGCCCCCATCTTGGTTTTGCCAGCGTATATACTACCTATGCCAGGTAAGAAGAATGATATGACCACTGCTAACATTGGATTTGGCAAATTTCCCAACACTTCCCACCTCCCTTTAAATTAATACTAATTATATCATTTTATGTCATTAATATTTTTTTCCCTTAAATTTCCCATCCTTCATTAATCGAAACTAAAAATCAGTTGGATATCCCCAGTGAACATCAAATTACAAATCAATTTCTAAAAAAAACTATTGAAACTATTTCAATACAATATTATTCATGGTTCTCTCCATTTCCATACTTTTTTGAAAAAAAGATAAGAACTTAGAATACAAATATCAATACTATAGAAATTCACTTTATCACACTAGGTTAGGTGTCATTTTAAAATATTAAAGGACGGTGTCAAATGGTGTATTTCCTAATCCGTAACGGAACTCTAATCGATGGAAATGGTGGAAAACCTATAGAAAAAGCGGAAATTCTAATTAAAAACCATGAAATCATTGATTTAGGCGTTGAGGGTTCTTTGAAACTCCCCAGTGATAAGATCAAATACTTGGATGCCAGGGGCGGATTCATTCTCCCTGGTTTTATTGACTGTCATGTGCACATGATGTTCACGGGATTCCACTTTGAAGACCCTTTATTCACCCCATTATCCCTTTATTTTTACCAGGCCACTCTTAATCTCAAACGCACCCTGAATGCAGGGGTAACCACTGCACGGGATGCAGGTATGGCTGATTTCGGAGTGAAAAGTGCGTTGGAGCAGGGACTCATCACCGGCCCCAGGCTCCAGATTAGTGTAATGCCCCTATCTACCACTGGAGGTCATTTCGATTTTCATCATAAATCAGGTCACCAGGTTAAGACAACCTATCCCGGTCTTCCAGATTCAGTTTGCGACGGGGAAGAAGAGGTTAGGAAAAGAGTTCGTGAAGTTTTAAGGGCCGGTGCAGATGTGGTTAAGGTTATGGTAACCGGAGGAGTGATCAGTGCCAATGACAGTCCTGAGCATCCCCAGTTCACCGCCGGAGAACTGCAGGTGATGGTGGAAGAAGCTTCCTTCCGTGGTTTACCAGTAATGGCCCATGCCCATGGATCATCCGGGATTAAAAACGCTCTAAAAGCAGGTATTAAATCAATTGAACATGGCACCTACCTGGATAAAGAATGCATCCCCCTATTCCTTGAAAATGATGCCTGGCTGGTTCCCACCATGCTGGTGCAACAGATAAATATGGAAAAATTGGAATCAGGAGAACTTCCTGAATTCAGCAGCGAAGATGCCAGGAATGTGTTCATTAAAGGTCTGGAAAGTGTTCAGAAAGCTCAAAAAGCAGGCATTAAGATGGTTATGGGTACTGACAGTGGTATAGGTCCCCATGGACAGAACCTGCGTGAACTGGGATTGCTTTGTAAGGCAGGTATGGATCCCGTAGAAGCTATACAGGCCGGCACTAAACACGCCGCAGAACTATTAGGATGCCAAGATAAGATCGGTACAATAGAACCGGGAAAACTGGCAGATGTAGTGATCTGTTCAACCAATCCCCTTCAGGATATAGATTCCCTGGGAAATCCGGATAATATAACCATGGTTATGAAGGGAGGTAGGATTTATAAAGATACTGAACATGATATCAGACTTTTAACTGATTAAAAAAGGATATTAACATGATATCTAACTTATAACTGGTTCAAGTGATGTTGAACAATGTTGGAGGATCAAAAACCTAATCAAATCAATATCTAACCAACATACAAGAATATTTAGGATTATATTGATATTGAACCTAAAATGAGACTTTTAGAATTATTAACGGCAATGATTTGAATAAACCATGAAAGGGCTGGATTAACATGGCAAAATATTCTAAAAAAAAGGCAGAAATCAAGATTTCAGGTATGCACTGTGCCTCCTGCGCATTGAATGTTGAAAAATCATTGCAGGGATTGGAAGGTGTTGGAGAAGCCCAAGTTAATTTTGGAACGGAGAAAGCCACTGTGGAATACGATCCAGATAAGTTAAAACTCCAGGATCTGGAGAAAACTGTGGAAGATGTTGGTTACGGTGTGGTGAATGAAAAGGTTATTATCAAGGTGGGAGGCATGACTTGTGCCATGTGTGTCCAGGCCATTGAAGGAGTTTTGGGAAAGATCAGTGGAGTGAGTGAAGTTAACGTGAATCTGGCTGCTGAAAAAGCCTTTGTAACCTACAACCCTCAGATGACCAGTGTGGCTGAAATGCGCCAGGCCATTGAAGACCTGGGATATGAATATCTGGGATTGGAAGGAGAAACCAGCGAAGATCAGGAGGAAAAAATACGGCAGGCTGATCTTAATGGTAAAAGGAACCGTTTTATTGTTGCTTTTGCTGTTTCCGTTCCGTTGATGGTGTTGATGTATGCAGGGGTGATGTTACCCTTTAACATGGCTTATTTCATGCTTGCAGTAACTATTTTGCCCTTTATCTACGTCAGTCACCCTATCTTTTCTGCAGGTTATCGTTCCCTCCAAAATCGTAACCTGAACATGGATGTGATGTATTCCCTGGGTATTGGTGTGGCCTTTATCTCCAGTATATTGGGAACCTTCAACATCGTGCTCACCCCTGAATTCATGTTCTATGAAACCGCACTGATGCTGGCTGGTTTTCTAATGCTGGGAAGGTGGCTGGAAGCACGTGCTAAAGGCCGTACCGGCACGGCTATAAAGAAACTGGTGGGTTTGCAGGCTAAAACTGCCACCGTTCTCAGGGATGATGGAGATGGAGAAGGTTTAGAAACCCAGGTACCAGTGGAGGATGTTCTGGTTGGTGATAACGTGCTGGTGAAACCAGGTGAACGGATACCAGTGGATGGGAAGGTGGTTTCCGGGGAAAGTTACGTTGATGAATCCATGATCACCGGGGAACCAATACCCTCCCTTAAGAATGCAGGTTCTGGGGTGGTTGGTGGGACCATAAATCAGAACGGGGTTTTAAAATTCCGGGCCGAAAAAATCGGTAAAGACACTACCCTGGCCCAGATAATTAAACTGGTTGAATCTGCTCAAGGATCTAAACCCCCTGTTCAGAGGATAGCTGACCGTGCAGTTAGTTATTTCATCCCCACCGTCCTTACCATAGCTATTGCTGCTTTCATAGGGTGGTACTTCCTCCTGGGGAGCACTCTACTCTTTGGACTCACCATCCTAATATCCATCCTGGTAGTGGCCTGTCCCTGTGCTCTTGGTCTGGCCACCCCCACCGCAGTGACTGTAGGGATTGGGCGGGGTGCAGAACTGGGCATACTGGTTAAAAATGGTGAAGCCCTGGAAATATCCGAGAAGTTAACTACTGTTCTCTTTGACAAAACCGGTACCCTGACAAAGGGAAAACCGGAAGTTACCAACATCATAGGAACTGCCACGGATGATAAAACTTTACTGTACATTGCAGCCAGTGTGGAGAAGAATTCACAACACCCCCTGGCCGAGGCAATTGTAACTAAAGCCCGGGATAATGATATAAAATTATCCGATAGTGAAGGATTCAACACCTTCGCCGGTAAAGGTGTATTCGCAACAGTTAACGGAAAATCTATTCTTATAGGGAACCGAACTCTGCTAATGGAAAATAATGTGGAAATAGTAGACGATGATGAAGAAATGATTTCAAAACTGGAAGAGGAAGGCAAAACTGCAGTTTTAGTTGCTTTAAATAATGCTTTTTCCGGTATTCTGGGGGTGGCCGATACCCTGAAGGAAAATACCCCTATGGCCATAAGTGAGCTTAAAAAGATGCACCTGGAGGTGGCCATGATCACCGGGGACAACCCGCGGACTGCTGAAGCCATTGCCCGGAAAATAGGTATAGATCAGGTAATGGCCGGAGTATTACCCGAGGATAAATCTGCGGAAGTGAAAAGGCTTCAGGATAAAGGAAAAGTGGTGGCCTTTGTAGGGGATGGTATTAACGATGCTCCTGCCCTGGCCCAAGCTGATGTGGGGATAGCCATTGGTAGCGGTACTGATGTGGCCATTGAAAGCGGGGAGATAGTACTCATCAATGACAACTTGCTGGATGCTGTGGCTGGAGTGCAGTTATCAGAGAAAGTGATGGGACGTATCAAACTAAACCTTTTCTGGGCATTTGCTTACAACACTATCCTCATACCAGTGGCAGCAGGATTGCTCTACCCCACTTTCGGGATTACTTTCCGCCCGGAATATGCTGGTCTGGCAATGGCCCTGAGCTCAGTTACCATAGTAACCCTCTCACTACTTCTAAAGGGTTACATACCTCCATCTAAGAAGTTAGGAGTAGTTTGAGAGATTTAAAACTTAAAATTAAGTTTAGAGATTGAAAATAAGGGAATGATGAGGAAATAAAAGATTTATGGTAAGAAGGTAGGTAGGTCTAAAAAAATAAGAACTAGGAATACCTATCATATATCACAGGGAATTTTGAGGTGATTAAGATGGCTGTAGATCCAATCTGTAAAATGGACGTTGATAAGGAAAGTGCCAAATGGGTTAGTGAATATAAAGGGAAAAAATACTACTTCTGCGCCCCGGGATGCAAAAAAGAATTCGATGATAATCCTGAAAAATACGTGGAAGAATAGGCGAAAAATGCAAATTAAGATTAACAATTGAATTAGACGTAACAGAGGGATTTCATGGGAATTCTGGACTCAGTTACTAAGAAAGCTACTAAAGAACTGGAAAAACAGGCTAAAGGATAAGGTAGTAAATAAATAGAGAAAAGAGCTAAAACTGAGCTTAAAAAACGTTTCAAGATTTAATTTGAAGCGTTGGCACAGCAATCTTTTTTCTATGCATCGCAACTTTCCTTCTTAATTAGGGATATTGGATTAATTATTTTTCTAACTTAAATATTCCTGTTAAAAATAAGTTTATAAGAAAAATATCAAATATAATCCTATGAATGAATTAATTAGGAATATTGAATGCATTTAATTTAAGAAAAAGCTGATAAATAAAGATAATAGAATAAATGATTCCACAAGTCCCATTGTTTGTATGTCGATGCACGCCAATGTTTTATAAGAGTTTTATACTGAGGGGGCACCCCTCTAATATGAGGGGCAATTTAACATAGGCCTTGGTGTCTGATGTGGGTTTGGTAAGAGCGTGTGAGAAGTAAACCGAGGATTAATAAATCCTTAAAGGATTATAAATCTTCAATACACATCCACCTTCATAACTTCTCTTAAAACTGCAGTTGCGTAACAACCCTTGGGAATGGAAAAACTCACCAGAACACCCTCATCAGTTGATTCAGCAGAAACATCCCATATTTTAAAGCGCATGGCCCTGCGTATACCATGACTACCCAGTTTAGGCATCTGGGGCACGGTAAAGTCCTCAAGTTTCAATTTCTCCCCATCCAATATCTTCTGCTCCATTTCTCCCAGTTTACCACCGGCCAGTGGCACTTTACTACCGTAGAGTGGCGATGATGGATGGGCCTGGAAGTTTTTAATTTCATTATCAATTTCTTCTTCTGAAAATTCGTGGATCAGATGTTCTTCATTATCAATTAAAATATCTCCCTTCACGTACTGGTCAATACCAAGCTTGGTACGTTCACTAACCGCTCTGTTGAAAAGATATGACTGGTATGCATGGACAAGCATCCTGCTCAGGGGTTTGGGGATGCTTCTAAGTGCCAAAATATAGGATTTCTCCGTTAATTCGCCCCTTTTTTTCATCTCCTTGATTAGGGCACGTAACATCATCTTCTCGTATCTCATCCCACTGGGCATTGACTCCAGAGACTCCTCCAGTTCCCCTTCATCATAAAATCGACGGGCCTCCTGGATGTGTTTTGGCTCAGTATCGTAAGGGTGTCCAATGTAACGGTCCACCGCCTCCTTTACACCCCCCATGATTAATGCTTTACCCACCAGGTGGGTGTTGGGACGGTCCTTACCAAAACGCTGGTATCCATAATAGTTAGGCACTCCCCTCTCCTTTAACTGGTTAAGTATTTCCTGAGCTTCCTGAGCAGCTGCCCCAGGATCCTCAACATCTCTTACCATTAAACGGAACTTGTTCCCCACCAGTTGCCCCATTCGAAGTTTCTTCTGATTGGGAATTATGTCAATAATTTTAACATTATGGAGCTTTTCTCCCAGCCCCTGGAGTTCTTCAGGGGTTTTGTTACTTACGCATATCCACTGTCTGGTGACTGCCTTTTTATCCTTCATTCCTGCAAAGCCCATTTGCTTTCGGTTTATTTTAAGTTCACGGGCAATGTCTAAAAGCACATCCAGAGTGGTCCTACTATTTTTCTCAATCCAAAGCCAGGTGTTTGGCCCTTCACCACTGGGATTACTTTCCGGGATTTCCTCCACATAGAAATCCTCATTTTTGGTTCTGATCTGCCCCCCTATCCCTTTTTGAGGGGTGAGATATGTTTCTGCATTTAACATGATGCTCTCCATTTGACTATAAATTTGATGTTTTCCTTACTTGGGATGTGTCCTAATTTGGTAAAGATAAGATTATGTAAAAAAAATGTTTCAATGTATTTTATATTGGGAATGGATTAACTAATAGATAACGGATTTTTACAATTAAAAAATAAATTCTTCCATATGAGGGAAAGTTGAAAGAGGAGGGAGTGATCATTATGAGTACGGTGAAAATAATGCCCTGTCTGGATATGAAGGACGGTAGGGTGGTTAAGGGTGTTCATTTTGTGGATTTGAAGGATGCTGGTGATCCAGCTGAAAACGCAGCATTATATCAGGAAGAGGGGGCAGATGAACTAGCCATGCTAGACATTGCCGCCACACTGGAGAACCGTAAAACCCGTCTGGAGTGGGTGGAAAAGGTTTCAGGAGTTATTGACATGCCCCTTACAGTGGGTGGTGGAATTTCCAGTTTGGAAGATATTGATCTCACCCTGAAGGCTGGGGCAGATAAGGTGTCCATGAACAGTGCTGCTGTTCAAAACCCGGAAATGGTAAAGGAAGCTGCCCTAGAATATGGGAAGGAACGGATCACCGTGGCGGTTGACGGATGCCGCAACAGTGCCATGACCTCGGGATTTGAGGTGGTGGTGGCTGGGGGAACTAAAACAACCGGTATTGATGCTGTAAGCTGGGCTACGCAGTGCCAGGAACTGGGTGCCGGAGTTATTCTCCCCACAAGTATGGATGGTGATGGAACTCAGGATGGTTACGACCTTGAATTCACTAAAGCAATCTCAGATGCAGTTTATCTACCAGTTATTGCATCTGGTGGTGCAGGTAAGCTTTCAGACTTTAAAGATGCAGTTTTGAATGGTGGTGCATCCATATTACTGGCAGCTTCAGTTTTCCACTACCGTTTATTGAGTGTTGGAGAGGTTAAAGAATATTTAAATGAGAATGGGATTAATGTCTACCTTTAATACTTTAAGATTTTATCGAAGACTTATCATCCTTTTTGACATATTGAAAATATAGACCGCCTATCCTTGATTTACATACATTTAATGTATTCTTTACCATTGCATTGCGGTAAATTAACTTGATTTGCCAATGAAGAGTTAAAACCACTCCTGTTCCTATCCATAGGATAAGTAATAATATTTATATGCTCTTGAACAGACACCAAGAAGAGAGGCGATTTATTGAAGTCTAAATTCAAGTTTTTAGAAAAGAAGATGGGAGATTTAAAAAATAAAATAAAGTGCCATCCTCACCATCAGCTTATTTTAGGAATAGTAACATTTTTTTGCCTCTTTCTAGTTATGGTACCCATCTACAATGTTTATTCTGCTGAGGAATCAACAAAACAACCAGCAGTCCAAGAAATGTTGGGAAATGAATCCTACGGATCAGTGCTGAAAGAAGGACCCTATGGTAACTCCAGTTCACCAGTGAAGGTGGCTTATATTGTGGGGCAACATCCCCGGGAGTATGAGGCCCATAAAGCTGTGGCTGAAAATGTTAAAGAAAAATCAGGTTCCTTGAAATACTGTTACTATCTTTATTACATTAATGTAACTCATTTTGCCTCTGATTTTTCAAAAGGAAGAATGAACGGGCAATTATTATCCAATAAGTATGTAGTTTCTGATATTGCCCGGGAAAATTTCTGTTTGGCCATTGATGTTCATGGAACAGACGGTGAATATTGTAAAAAAGTTTTCTTATTTACTCCTATCCCCAAAGGTTGCTCTCTGGATATTGCATATAACTTAACCAGTACCATGGAGGGTGTTCCCTATTACACTGCACCCAACCCCAGTAGTACCGCTTACACTACCGTTCCCCTTATTAAAAAAGGTGTTCCTGCTATTGTTTACGAATCTTTTACTGACCAATCTTACAATATGATTAAAGAACAGGATAAAAAGTTTGTTTTGGGCGTGGATAATCTCAATTTAGGCCCCAATCCTTGTTATTAGATTTTAATCTTTAAACATTCTGTTGATGTTGTTCTACTGATCAGGGTCTGGAAAAAAATACAATAATGGGCAACAGATGGTGAAAAAGGTCAGATTTTTAGGGTAGATTTTTGCCGCAAGTAGCAATCTATAAATATTAAACATTGTCTTATGTGTAATTAACACACATGGTGAATACATGCCGAAACATATTGCATCTGGATTAAAGTACCTGGCAGCGGTGAAGCTAAGAGAACAGGGTTATTTCCAAAAAGACATTGCTGATAGGTTGGGAATGGACCGATCAACAGTTTCCCATTATTTAAATGGTAGAAATCTATCCTGGGGATCCATAGAAGTTGCTGAAACTGTAACCAGTTGCTGTAACCGGGACTTCCTATACATGACCTACTCCCTTACTGGAGACCTTGATAACACCCGTACCATTTTAGGTATCCTCATTGAACAAGAATTCAGCGCCAATGTTAAAGACACTTGTATTGGTTGCGGAGTATGTGTGGATGCATGTCTCATGAACAATATTGAAATTGTGGACTTGAAATGCAACATAAGCACTGAAGGGTGTTGTGGTTGTTTAGAATGCCAATTAAATTGCCCTACTAACTCCATACAAATTTTAGAAGTTCAAAATCTCAACAAGTAATCAAATAGATTCTAATCATTTTATTTTTATACTTTTACAACCATAAAACCATTTTTAATCCTTCTTACCCCACAACAAAATGTTTTATGGGAACGATCCCACTGTTTTTATTCGGTAAAAAAAAGAAAATATCCAATTTTTTACCAACCATCATAATATGAATTTTATAGATGGATGATATCCATCAATTTAATCAGAGCGACGATCAACCAAACGTTTAGGTCTACCCCTTATCTTGTAGAATTCGAGACCTCCCGGTCCAGTAAAATTAAAGTGGATGTTAAAGCTACCATCCAAGTGTGCTTCAGATAGGGGAGGCTTGTACTGGAGGAATGATTTTAGAAAGTTTTCCTTAACCAGTTCCTGTGCACAATTTTTGGTATCCTGACACTCCACACTTACCCGGAGGGTAACCTCCTCTTCATCACCATAGAGAAATGCCTCATACTCCCCGGTAAGATAATCCATGTTTTCCCGCTGGAAAACACCCCTCTCCACATCTACCCTGTTAAATGGCGCACCCATAACCCATGATGTTTCTGCCTCTCTTTCAGGATTCAATATCCTCATATGAGTCCTTCCACAGGGACATTTATCACTGCTTACCACCACTGAAGTGTCTTCAGTGTCATAATTCAAAAGTAAAGTACCAGTCTTACCTCCAGGAGGTAGAAGAGATGTTAAAACGATCCGACCACATTCCCCTTCATCTACAAAGTTTTCCAGAGCAGGGTCATAGAGGTCCAGGTGCACCATGTCTTCCGGAACATGCAAACCCACCTTTTCATGGCATTCACCACACATGGTCCCCTCGGTGCTGCCGTAGGTATTGTAAACTGGAACATCCCATACTTCCTCAACATAAGCCCGTGATTCATCAGCAAAACTCTCCCCACCAGCAATTAAACGTTTTATACTTGATTCTTGAGGATTTATTCCTTCTTTTTCCATTCTCCGAGCTAATTTGAGGAGTTTGAACACACTAGCCACTATCCCCGTGGGTTGATAGCTGGTCATGATTCGCACTGGAAATGAACATTTACCCTCCGGAATGATGGCCATTCCAATTTTCTGGGCTGCAAGGGTCATGGTATTGGCCCCCACATTCATCCCATAGCTAGCGCATATCACCACCCGGTCTCCAACTCCAAAATTTTGGGAAACAAAAGAACGGGCGTATTTTTCAGCGTAACGATTCCAATCTTCCCAGGTTAAAAAGAATGACTTAGGCATACCACTGGTGCCACTGGTCTCATGTATGGTGTAAATATCATCCCAATCCATACATTTAAACTCAAAATCTTCCGTTTCTGGGGGTTGCTGTTCCCGCATGACTTTCCCACTGATGATGGGCAGTTCACGCAGATCTTCATGGTCTTTAATATCTTTAGGATTAATATTATTCTGTTTGAACCATTTACGATAAAATGAAGAGTTATCCGCCGCATATTGAATAGTATACTTGATTCTTTCATCAACCAAATCATCCAGCTCATCCCTAGGCATGGTTTCGATTTCTTCCCTGAAGTAATTCATGTTTAAGTCCCCCTCACATTAAACCATTAATGAGTATTCAAAGCGTCTTATTATCCGTTGATTAAAATATGTACTCCCAAACAAATAATGATTACGAATCCGGAATTACCCAAGGAATAATAAAAAAGGATTAACAGTGAAAAATGAGCCGTGGGGATGAAGAACCGGGAAAACAGTGATATTTGTAACCCATGACCCCTAATGTAAACGAATCTGGTTCTGGCTGATAGGATGGGAGGTCTTAAGTCGAAACCCGAGAAAAATCATTAAAAATTTCCAAATTGAACTTAACCGGATAAGGGGCCGAACTACGCCCCAGTTTCTGGAACTTAAAAAAGAAATAACCAGTTATCTGGATGATGAATTATAAACCATTAAAAAAAGAAATTATGGCAATTTAATGAGTTTAAACACCATATAGATACTTATCTACCCTTTAATATCTCAACCTTTTAATATTTCAAGAAATCCATCCCTATCCTTAAGGTTCTCCAGTACAAAATCCGCTCTGGCTCTTTCCAGCTCATGACTGGAATATCTGCCTGTGGCCACGGCTATGGTTTTAATATTGAATGGTCTGGCTGCTTCCACATCACGGGGAGTATCCCCGATAATAAATACCTGATCACCCTGATATCCATGTAATTTTCTGGCACGTTCCAGTGCCTTTTCCACCAGACAGGGCCTTTGTGCACTGTCACTACCAAAACCTCCAAAGGAAAAGAAGCCGTCAAGACCAGCTTTGCCTAGTTTAGCATAGGCAATTGGTTCCAGATTACCGGTGGTGAGGCCCATCAGGACATCTTCATTTTTTAATTCCTTTAAAAGATTATTTACGCCACCCAATGCTTGAACATTCTCCCGGTGTACATTTGCAATGTAGTATTGAGTCATGTAGTCCAAACAGTCCTGGAAGTTCTCTTTGATGGTTTCTTCTGGCACCTGTCCCATTGTAAGGACTTCCATCAGTATTTGAGGGTCAGTTTTCCCAGCGTAGTTTATGCCACTGATATCCTCTTTCATCCCGTAGTACTTGTTTACGGCGTGGACAAAGGCCTGATAGTGGCAGCGTGCCCCTCGAACCAAGGTCCCGTCAATATCAAAAAGGGTTAATATTCCATTGTAATCCATTTACATCACCTTATTTTAGAGAATTATCATTTCCTACTTAAAAAAAATCAATATGAAGGATAATCAAAGGATAAACAATATTTAAATGATTAATAGACATTTAATCCTTAGAAGATCATCTAATTTTTAGTGTTAATTTTCATTAACTGCGCGATATGAGGTCTTCTGCAGCGCTTTCAGCAATTTCCATCACTTCAACCTCGTCAAGGGCTAAAACTTCCCTTTCACGCATCAGGATCTCCCCATTGCATATAACTGTGCTCACATCTGCCCCCTCGGCAGAGTAGACCATGTGGGAAATTGGATTTCGGTAAGGAGTTAAGTGGGGTGCTTTCATGTCCACTAAAGTCATGTCCGCTTTTTTCCCAACTTCAATGCTTCCTATCTCGTTTTCCATGCCCAGGGCAGTGGCACCATTGATGGTGGCCATTTCCAGCACCTGAGGTGCAGGTAAAAGTGTGGGATCGAACTTGTTAACTTTTTGAAGGAAACTGGACATTTTCATCTCCTGGAACAGGTCCAGATTGTTGTTAGATGCAGCTCCATCAGTTCCCAGAGATACACAGACATCTTTAGCCAGTAAATCTGAAACTGGTGATATTCCCGACGCTAATTTCATATTACTCAATGGATTATGAGACAATTTAACATTATTATCCTTAATTAAAGCTATTTCAGCTCCAGAAATCCACACTGAATGAGCTGCTATGACATCCGGTCCTAAAAATTTAAGATCCTCCAAATACTCGAAGGGTCTCTTCATCCTATCGTTTAAACTGTCTTCCACTTCTTTTTTAGTTTCTGAAACATGGATGTGAATTCTGAGTCCTTTTTCATCGGCTTTCTTACGAACCCAATTCAATAGTTCTGGGGAACAAGTGTAAGGTGTGTGGGGTCCTAATGCCACTTGTATCCTGCCGTCGGCTGTGTTATGGCATTTTTCTATGATGCGGAGAGTTTCTTTATATTCTGCCTTTCTCTTTTCATCATCGAATAGATCGATCATTCCATGGCAGATGAGGGCTCTGATTCCAGATTTGTCCAGGGCACGGGCCACGTCATCCATGAAGAAGTACATGTCATTGCAGGTGGTGGTTCCGGATTTGATCATCTCCAGTGTTGATAACAAAGCTCCGGCGTAGCAGTGTTCCCCTTCCAGGTGCGCTTCCACTGGCCAAATATGGTCATTCAACCATACATCCAGAGGCAAATCATCGGCTAATCCCCTCATTAAACTCATGGAAAGGTGGGTGTGGGTGTTAACCAAGCCCGGGATGAGAAACTTTCCTTCGCCATTAATGATTTCATCTGCACCATTACTGGATTTATCAGAGGTTATATCAACAATTTTATCGTCTTCTATCAGTACTGATCCTTTCATAACTTCAGGGGCGAGGATCCTTGTGTTTTTTATGAGTATAGTCTGGGTTTCCATGGGACCACCTATCTATATAAGATTGAGGAAAATAACATAAATATCTACAGTATACAGTATGGTGAAATTTACCTGTACCCGGTACTGTATTACCCGGTTTCAATCATTTTTACTAGATCATGTTTTAGATGCACCTATTAAAGTTTTTAACTAAAAGGTGCATGCGAGGAGGATTTTTTAGATGGAGATAAAAATAGCCCTTCCATCCAAGGGAAGGATAAGTGACCCTGCAGTTGAACTCCTATCCAAGGCAGGGATTGGATTGAAGGATGCAGTTAATCGCCGGCTTTTCGCTGAAACCTATGATGACCAGATCAGTGTAATGTTCACCCGAGCCGCCGACATCCCTGAATTTGTGGCTGATGGCGCTGCTGACATGGGAATGACTGGCCTGGATTTAATAGAAGAAAAAGAAGCCACTGTGGAAATACTGGAGGATCTGAATTTCGGAAGATCCAAACTGGTCCTGGCCGCCCCTGAAGACTCAGACATCAAAGAATTGGAAGATGTTAATGATGGCTCCATCGTGGCCACTGAATTCCCCCACCTTACAGAAAGATACTTTAAAAATCAGGGGATTCCTGTTAAAATTGTGGAACTCAGTGGATCAACTGAAATAGCTCCTTTTATTGGAGTTTCAGACCTTATCACTGATCTGACCAGTACTGGAACCACCTTAAAAATGAATCATCTCCAGATGGTGGACACCATCCTGGAAAGCTCAGTGCACCTTATAGCCAACCCCGACAGTTACCAGAGTAAGAGAGAAAAGATTGATGAAATCCAGACTGGAGTGAAGGGTGTTCTGGATGCCGAGGGTAAGAAACTGGTGATGATGAACGTGGATAAAGAAGTCCTGGATGAGGTTAAAAATGCCATGCCTGGTATGACCGGACCCACCGTATCCCAGGTTCTATCTAACAAGGGGGTAGTGGCAGTGCACGCAGTGGTCAATGAACAGGAAGTATTCCAGGTGGTTAACCGACTGAAAAGGATTGGTGCCCGGGATATTCTGGTGGTCCCCATTGAAAGAATCATTTGAATAATATAGGCTGAAATCCTGTGACTAAAAATAGACTATAATTGGTGTTGGATTGGATATAGTAATTCTAAAGGATATATATTGACATATAAATAATTTTTAGCATATGAAAAGATATAAGGGGATTGTATGAAACTTTTAAGATTTAAAAAGGATGCTGTGGAGAAAACAGGGGTGGTTATCAATGGAGGGCTGGTGGAAATATACCATTCCCTACTGGAAGCTTCCCGATCACCCTTTGATGATCTGGAAAGGAAAGAATTTTACCCCCTGGATGAGGTTAATTTCCTCCCACCGGTTGAACCCGGTAAAGTGGTTTGTGTGGGTTTGAATTACCGGGACCATGCGGAAGAATTGAACATGGAACTTCCTGAGGAACCCATACTCTTTCTAAAACCAAACACCACGGTAATTGGCCATGAAGATAGCATTATCTACCCCCTTCAATCCCATCAGGTGGATTACGAAGCTGAACTGGCAACGGTAATGGGGAAAGAGGCCCGTTTTGTTAATAAAGAGGATGCTATGAACTATGTTGCGGGTTATACTGTTTTAAATGATGTAACTGCCCGTGACCTCCAGCAAAAAGATGGGCAGTGGACTCGTGCCAAGAGTTTTGATACCTTCTGTCCATTGGGACCGTGGATAGAAACGGATATGGACCCTTCAAATCAGAATATCTCCTTAAAATTAAATGGAGATGTTAAACAGGATTCCACTACTGGAAACATGATTTTCCCGGTGGAAGAGTTGGTGGAATACATATCCCATATAATGACCCTTAATCCAGGGGATGTCATTGCCACTGGAACACCTCCCGGTGTGGGTGCCATGCAAGTGGGGGACGTGGTTGAGGTGACTGTAGAAGGTGTTGGAACACTTATAAACCGAGTTAAACCTTAAAATCTTAAAATGAATTCAAATCTTGCTAAAATTATACGGATAACTTTAAAATTGAGGAAAACATTTACATGCGAATAATGATAAAATCAAATTTTCAGAATTCTCTTTATGTAATTAAATGAATTTAAGCATGCCAAGCCCTCATAACCATGTTCTGACTTTTTTTAAGGTGTTCTCCCTCAAAGTCTTCCAGTAACATTCGAACCACACTTTTCTCTATCCTGAAATCTTCCCCTAAGAGGAAATCCACCAGATCATGGTAACATGTGTTAACCTCCAGGAGAACTTCCCCCTGACCATGAATTTCACGGAATAACCTTAAAATTTCTTTTAAAATCTGATCTTGGCGAGGATGGGGTTTCACTGCCCCCCATAAATGTAGAAATACACTAGGATAAAATGTGAGGAAACCCACTGGTTCATCCTTATGCAGGGCTATGAGGATATCTCCACCACATCTACTGGCTAAATTAAGGTCTTTAAGATAGCTGACTCCCCCTAATTCTTGCCGGGTCCACTTGTCAATCTTTTCCAATACAGTTTCCTTCCTATTATCCAGTGTGGGTTGGAAAAGTTCCACCCTAAGATTATCATCATCCTGATTAATTCCATCTCCAAGGTTGGCTTTCTTTTCTGGACCTGATAATTTCTCTGGGACTTTCAGTATCAAAGAGGGATAGGCAGAATTGAATCCCAGTTTATGGTAAAGACCAATATTATTCCCTGCTTCCGGACGCACCTCCAAACCCACCACCTTACAGTGCCTCTGGAGGTAATCTAAACTACGCTGAATTAATTTTTTACCACGACCCTGTCCCTGTAATGATGGATGGATCCCCAGTGGTCCCAGGTAGCCCTCTTCCCCCATGGTTTTGGAAAATGAGTAGCCAACCAGTTCTTGGCCATCCATCAACACGAAACAGCCTTCTTCATCCCCTTCTCGGAGCCCCTGGAGATTCTGGAGACTTCGTGGTTCTTCGCGTTGGAAGGCCATCTGGTCGAGTTCTATGATGGTTTCCAGATGTTCCTCTTCCATCAGGATTATCTGCAATTAATCACTCCGCAAATTGCACTGGCCCCTTACTTGCTATTCCGATTTAGGTGTCCAGTTTTTTATTCCAGGTAAATTGCTGGTTTATAGGGTAAGGCATTCCGGGCCTTATTCTGAGGATCATAGGTTGGTTCTTGATATACAACAACTTTAGCACCAGTTTCCCGGGCGACATAACCCTGTGCATCTTCCAGGAGTTGTTTTTCATCCACCATTCCCACGTAGTGTATTTTGGTCATTTCCCTGGCGATTTTCTGGGCAAATCCAGCCAGTTCCTTCTTATCATCATGAACATTTGCCTGGATGGCCTGTCCCATTATACGTCCAATATCTGGTTTTCCAACCTCACGGGCAATCTCAAAGACTTCCCATTTCCATGTGGGAGCTAGATATATGTGTATCATTTCCGGTTGGCTTTGGGTTATCTTTTTTATCTCCCGGATGTCATCCACCAGGCCCTGGATGATTTCTTCACCCTTGTGCACCTTTTCATCAATTAAGGCCGGATCAGCTTCAGGCCATGGTGCTTCGGATACGAATCCCTGCCCTCCATGACGGTTCCACAGTTCCTCACAGGCATGAGGTGTGAATGGAGCCATTAACCGTATCCAGATTCCCAGTACATAGGCCAGGACATCAGTTATCTCCTCATGGTCATCTTCGTTTTTGAGTTGGTGGTCCACCCGGTGCAGGTAATGGTCAATGTCCTTTTTGAATAGGAAAAGTGATTCCTGGAGAGCTTTACGGGTTTGGAATCCTTCCAGGGCCTGGGTGGCGTCGCGGACCCTCTGGTTTACTTGGCTGATCATCCAGGCATTGATGGCCTTAT